>JBEIDM010000005.1:0-24138 GCA_040383445.1 Candidatus Methylopumilus sp.
CGTACGCGTAGCTGCCGGCTTTGAGAACGGCTTTGGGCTGACCTTGATAGGTCACATGCAACTCACCCGCGACCAGAATCATCCGCTCATTTGTGTACTCTAAAGAAGAACCTAAAGGCGTTTTAACATTGATGCTAAAACTTCCTTCATCAGACTCTGGCACAAAATCTTTTTTTACATATGTCAGCGCAAGCGCTCCACCCACAATAACAAAAATAGCGGTTGAAATGAGAACTGTCCAACGACGATTGAGCGTTACCGCTAAAACTCTATGATAGTTTTCATCAAGTTTGTTTAGTCTTTTCCCGATTGCTGCAGACCACTTGTTGTCAGTCTTCCCAACTTGTAAATAGCGAGAACACAACATCGGTGTAAGTGTTAGAGATACAAAGAGTGAAACCAACACTCCGAATGTCACGACCACACCAAAGGATTTAAAGAACATACCGATAATGCCATCCATAAAAATGACAGGGGCAAAAATACAGACTAAGGATAGTGACGCAGCGATAACTGCAAAGGTGACTTCACGTGAGCCATTAATAGCCGCAGACATTGGATTTTTATCAATATTTTCTCGGTGGCGATAGATGTTCTCAAGAACAACAATTGCATCATCAACAACGACCCCGATTAGCAGCAATAATCCAAGCAGTGTCATTGAATTGAAGGTGTAACCAGAGAAATACATAACAGCGATCGCGCCAAGGAGTGAGACAGGAATAGCTGTCGCTACAATTAGGGTTGAACGCATAGATCTTAAGAAAAGTAATACTACGAGTGCAGCTAAAAGTGTTCCTGTAAACAAATGCTCTTTAAGAGATGACACCATTTGATTAATGAAAATCGAGTCATTTGTTGAAATATCAATATTCATACCCTGAGGTAAATTAGGGCGGATTTCATCGTTAAGACGCCGTTCAACTTCTTTAATAATCTCTACGGTATTTGAATTGGCAATTTTTACAATGCCTAAGCCTACAGTAGGCTTGCCGTTGTAACGAGCTACTTGGCGATTATCTGTAATACTATCTTCAATAGTCGCAACGTCTTTTAGGCGAATAGGGGCGCCATCTTTGTGTTGAACAATTAAGTTTTCTAGGTCTGATACATGATGAAACTCTAGGTCTAATTTAAGTAATTTTTCAGTTTGGCTACTTACCAGAAATCCACCTGGTAATTGCACATGTTCACGATTAAAAGCATTGATTAAATCAGAAGATGTTAGTTTGTATGCCGCCATTCTATCTGGTGACAAATTGACGCGAATCACTCGGTCGCGACGGCCGCCTAAAGTGACTTCACCAACGCCATTGATTGTTTCAAGTTTTTTCTTAAGGACATTGGTCGCATAAAGATTTAATTGTTGTATGGTTCTGTCGCCGGTCAAGGCTAACCAAATGACAGCTTGTGCATTTGAGTCAACTTTTTGAATCGTAGGTGGGTCGGTGTCTTGAGGTAATCGACGAAGTACCTGACTGACCTTCGCTTGCACTTCGTTATATGCAACATCAATATTTTTATTGAGTGCAAATGTGATAGTGATCGTTGAAACTCCAGGAGACGAGGAGGACTGAATATGATCAATACCTGGTGTTGTATTAATGGCAGATTCAATAACGCTAGTGATGCTAGCATCAACCACATCAGGGTTAGCCCCTTTTAGGGTGGTGTTGACCATGATGATTGGGAAATCAATCAATGGAATACGATCTAGGCCAATTCGTTGGTAAGAGATGACCCCAAAAAGAACTATGACTGCCGATAGCATCCACGCTAGAACGTGGCGTTTAATGGAAAGTTCAGGTAACGTCATGCTGCATTTTCCTATTTATTTTTTTTATTGGCATCAATTTTAATTTTAGCTTGATCTGTCAGAAAGGCTGCACCATTTGTAGCAATTATTTCACCAGCATTCAGACCTTCGATAATTTCAATTTTCCCATCTTGGCGTAGTCCGGTTTTTACTAAATGTTGAATGGCAAGATTATCTTTAATGACATAAACAACTTCGCCAGCAGGACGTAAAACAACGCTTTCCTCAGGCACAATCACCGCTTGTGTATGCTCTCCTAAAATAATTAATCCCTTTACGCTGGCTCCCGGTTGCCATCCTGCTTGATCTGTAACATCTGCGATGACATCGACAGCACGACTGGTTTCACTGATTAATGGTTTTAGTTCATTAATAGTACTTAGGACTTCAGTGTTTGAAGTTGGCGTACTGAGACGAACTTTAATGCCTGCATGTAATTTTGCGGCAATATTTTCAGGCAAAGGCAGATGTGCACGAAGACGCTGTTTGCTAATGATCTGTAAAAGAGGATCGCCAACTTTTACATAATCTCCTGTAGAGACAATTTGCTTTTGGACAATGCCATCAATAGGCGCAACAAGTTTAGTTTTTGCCCTAGTATGGTCGATAATCGCAATTCGAGCTTTTGCGCCATCTAATTGTTGTTGGAGCGCTGATTGTTGTGTCGTAGTTTCTTCAAGCGCATTTTGCGAAATGAATTTTTTTGTGACTAATGTTTGGTTACGCTCTACGATACGACCTTGATTGGCCACAAGTGCTTCTAAGCGTGCAACCTCTGATTGAGCTTCATTACGTTGAAGGTTGTAATCTGTAGCATCAATTAGTACGAGTGCTTGCCCTTTTTTTACAACATTGCCTGGGTGTACAAAAACTTTTAATACACGCCCTGATGCTTCTGCAGCAACTGTGGGGTCCATTAATCCCTCTAGTGTGCCGATAGCTTCTTCTCTTACCTCAAGAGACATGGCCTCTGCAGTTGCAACACTAATTAATGTTGCTTGAGCTTTTTTTTCTTCTTTATTATCACTTTTGCTCCCACAAGAAGCTAAGCTGGTTAATAGGATTAAAATGGCTGTAGTGCGAATATAAGTACTTTGTTTTAACATTCGTCTTGCTTTCTTTTTCTAATTGCTTGGTGTGACTTTTTAAGTATAACGATAGTCCCGGATTTAATCTCGATTAAGCATCGATTTCATTCCAATTAAAATAGGGTCCTGGGTCAGTTTTTCTTCCTGGGGCAATATCGGAGTGTCCCACAACACTTTGAATCGGGTAAGTCATCTTTAATGATTCAATGAGTAATTTGAGCGTGTCGTACTGTTTAGGTTCAAAGGCTTCGAAATCACTGCCTTCTAGTTCAATTCCAATTGAAAAGTCATTGCACTTTTCTCGACCTTCCCACTTTGAAACGCCTGCGTGCCAAGCTCTTTTAGTGCATGGTACAAATTGAATTAAACTGCCGTCACGACGAATAAAGAAATGTGAGGAGACCTTGAGATGCGCAATTTCAGCATAATAAGGATGATCATTCGTGTTGAGTTGGTTGGTGAATAAGTCAATCACACCCTCACCGCCGAAGTTGTTTGGCGGTAAACTAATATTATGAATAACAATTAAGTTTATATCATCAATTTCTCGCAAGTCATAGTTTGGAGATTCGATGAATTGCGCTTGAGGGCATATGCCATCTTGATTAATTTTAAGATTCTGCATGCTTAATAATGGCTTATCCGATAAAATTCATAGGTCAAATTTAAAAGGTATTAGAAATGATATTTGTTGAACTGTTTGTCATGTTAATCGTTATTCTAATTGCAGCTGAGGTGTTTACCAATGCACTTGAGCATTTAGGTGAAAAACTTGGCATTTCTGAAGGAGTTACAGGCTCTCTTTTCGCGGCTGTTGGTACCGCTTTACCTGAAACTTCAGTACCTTTGCTTGCGCTCTTGGCTGGCACATCAGATGCTGCGCTTAACGAGGAAATCGGCGTTGGCGCGATCCTAGGTGCTCCTTTGATGTTGGCAACATTATCAATTTCACTACTTGCTTTTGCTGTACTTAAAAAACGTAAGGCAAACGGACATTTTCATCCTGAGCGAACAGGTTTGAAGCGTGATTTAGATTTTTTTATTGCTGCTTTTTCTTTTGCGACGATTGCTTTGTTTGT
The DNA here is from genome assembly GCA_040383445.1 of Candidatus Methylopumilus sp. Taxonomy (GTDB): domain Bacteria; phylum Pseudomonadota; class Gammaproteobacteria; order Burkholderiales; family Methylophilaceae; genus Methylopumilus_A. The sequence continues at coordinate 3,984 of JBEIDM010000005.1, forward strand.
TCCACATGAAGTCAGAGAAGTGCGTTATGCCATTGGTTTCGTAATGGTGATGATTTATTTCGTTTACATTATGTTGACTTTAAGTGCGTCTAAAGCATTGGTTTCTGAAGGACATGCAACTGAAGCTGAGAGTCCGATGATGCTTTGCCGTTTAGGTTTGCCCAATAATATGCTCGTGGTCGGCATTCAGTTGTTGATAGGCCTAGGTTTGTTAATAGGTGGTGCTAAAGGATTTATTTCTGGTATTGAGGAAGCGGCGCATATCTTAGGCGTTTCAGCGTTGTTACTCTCATTGTTGATTATTCCAATTGCAACGGAGCTGCCGGAAAAAGTAAATAGTATTTTATGGGTTCGTCGAGGCAAAGATACTTTGGCTTTTGGCAATATTACTGGTGCTTTGGTGTTTCAGGGTACATTGTTGCCAGCCATCGGTATTATGCTGACTCCCTGGACTCCGCGCATTGAAGTATTGTCTGGTGTAGCCATTACTTTATTGGGTGTGATTTGGTTACGCGTGATGATTTCACGCGGTCAGTTGCGTGTGTGGCACGTTTGGCTTAATGGTTTCTTATACCTTGTATATTTGGGTATCGTCCTGCATTAAATTAGATTAAAACTTTGTTTTTTTGCTATGAGCCAAACAGCAAAAATGTTTGCCTTTAACTAAAAAGCTGTCGCTGATCGGGTGGTGTACACCACATTCAGCACAGCGCACCATATTCTCCGGTGCTGTATTTTTTGAATTATTTAGGTTGGTGCGATAACCTCTAAGGATTCTAAGTATTATCCAAAAGGCAATTGCAAGAAGTAGAATTTTTATCATGGTTGTTTCTTAAGCAAGTAGATGTTCATTATAGCGATTGATTCTATCTGGGTTAATTGTCTTTTGTTTAATAAAAATAGATGGGCCCGCCAACAATGGCAACTCGACAAGAACTATCGGATTTTCTAGCTGGTGTTGAACGACGTGCTTTTAAGCAAACGACTTACGCTGTGCGAGACGATCATGCTGCTTTGGATATCCTTCAAGATGCAATGCTAAAGCTCGCCGAGAAGTACGGTAATAAGCCTGTTGATGAGTTCCCGATGTTATTTCAGCGTATTTTGCAAAATACCACGAGAGATTATTGGCGTAGACAAAAAGTACGTAATCTTTGGACGACTTTATTGTCTTCATTTAGTGTGGTGGGTGATGATGGTGAAGAGTCTGATCCATTAGAGGTACTGACATCTAGTCATTACAACGCTAATGATGACCCTGATGTTCAATTAGATAGAAGCCAAACAATAGCTTTGATTGAAATGTCTTTACAAAAACTACCCTCACGTCAACGAGAAGCTTTTGTGATGCGTTATTGGGAAGATATGGACGTTGCCGAAACGGCAAAAGCAATGGGATGCTCGCAAGGTAGCGTAAAGACCCATTGTTCAAGAGCAGTTAAGGCGCTGGCTAAGACTTTAGCCGAACATGGAATTACTAAAGACATTTTGAATGTGAAAGGGGGTTGAGATAAAGATGCGTGATGAACAGATAGCAAAAGAAATCATTCAATTATTAGATGAACATTCTGAGCATTTGAATGCAACGGTACTTTCTAAATTGAACAATGCACGGCAACAAGCTTTAGCGGCGATACCTGACGCTTATGATACAAATCAACAAGGTGCTTTAAGGTTGTTTGGGTCATATTTCAATCAGCATCGCTTAATGATGGCAATGCTCATAGTGACTATGATATTCATGGCTAGCATCATAATTCAGGGTTTTAATAGTGATTTAGGTGATGCAGATTTGCTAGGTTCAGATTTGCCACCAGAGGCATACATTGATGGAGATTTTGATACGTGGCTTTCACAAGATACGCAGTAGTTTCTTTGTTGATTTTTTGCGCTTTGCTTTCGGCGCATGTTTCAATTGCTGAGGAGATTGCTTCACCTGCTTGGGCATCTTTGAGTGATGATGAACGTAAGGTTCTTGCGCCCTTAGCATCTGAATGGGACAACATGCGTCCTTGGCAGCATGAACGCATGTTGGAAATTGCTCGTGATTATCCCAAAATGACATCTGAGCGCCAAGAGCGAGTTCAAAAGCGTTTGTCTGATTGGACTCGAATGACTCCTTTTGAGCGTGAAAACGCTCGAAAACGATATCATCAATTTAAATCTCTTTCTCCTGAAAAAAGAGAAGAGTTGCGCAGAAAGTGGCGTGAATTAAAAGCCGTTCCAGAAGATGCCAATTAAAAAACCATCAACTTATTATGACCAATATTTCCCAGTCTAAATCCCCGTCATTTTTTAAGCGTATAGCCGCCATCATTTATGAGTTTTTGCTATTAATGGCAGTATTCTCGACAGTTACTTTTCTGTTTATATTGATTTTCGGTAATGCTACAGAGGGTTTAAATCATTTCGCATTACAAGTGATTTTATGGTTGATAGGGGGTATGTATTTCGTATTCTCATGGGTGAGAACAGGTCAGACTTTGGCAATGAAGACTTGGCGGATTAAGCTTGAGTCTATGAATGGCGAGTTGTTGAGATTGAATCGAGCCATACTAAGATATGTGTTGGCGACGGCAGGCTTGATGTTTTTTGGCGCTGGCTTTATTTGGGCGCTATTTGATCGTGAAGGCTTGTATTTGCATGATCGTTTGATAGGGTCGCGATTGCGTCTCACCACTAAAGCCTAGCTTTATTGCGATTCAACCCATACCAACATGCAGACTCCTCCTATCATGAATAGGAAAGTTGGCATCATCGCACTGGTGAATGCAGACCAGTCGTTAAGTAGACCTAAGTGGACAAAGACACGGTTCATGACTTGGTAAAGTATTCCTAGAATAATCCCAGCAAAAATCTTTGCGCCCACTCCACCTGCACGTTGCTGTATAAATCCAAATGGGAGTGCAATTAATATCATCACTGCACATGCAATTGGATAGATAATTTTTGCCCAAAGTGCAATTTCGTAACGTGATGTCTTTTGTTTATTTTTACTTAAATGATTGATGTAAGAATAGAGATTCCATGCGGACATTTTTTCTGGGACAACCAGTAGAATGTTAAGCAATTCAGGTCGGATAAGTGATTGCCAGTTTGTAAATTCAAAGCTTTTGGATTTGACTTGAGTGGCAGAGAGATCTGTTTGTCTTACAGATTTTAAATCCCAGCTTTCACCATTAAATTTTCCACTTTTTGCATTATTAATTGTTTGCAATTCAAAGTTGTCGTTAAATTTATATATGTGAATATTGACGAGTTCTGCATCTGGTAATACTTCTTCTACGTTCACGAAGCTATTTCCATCTTTAACCCAAAAGCCAGATCTAAAATCTTGAGCTATAACTGAATCGGTCGCTTTGATTCTTAAGCGCTGTGCAATTTTTTCGCTATACGGGGTCACTAACTCCCCGACGATGAATGTGATTAAAGCAAAGATTAATCCTACTTTAATGAGCGAGCTTCCTATTTTTAAAATAGACATCCCACTCACACGCATAATGACTAGCTCAGAGTTTCTTGCCATGGTTGCAAGTGAATACATTGTTCCAATTAACACTGCGACTGGAACAACTTCGTAAATGTGTCCAGGGGAGCTGAGTAACACAAATAGAATAATTTTACCTATTCCGTAACTACCTTTGCCTATGCTGTCGAGTTCCTGAAGTAAATCAAAAAATGAAAACATAGCTAATAACCCAGCCATGACTAACAGAATGCTGTGAGTTGTTTCTTTGCTTAAGTAACTCTTGATGATTTTCATTTACTCAACCTTGGCAGTATAGGCATTTGTTGAGATCTTCTGTAGAACATGTAAATTGCAACCGCTAAGAAAAATAAATGTACTGGCCATAAACCAATAAGTGAGTGTATTTTTTGTTGGCTGAGCCAGGCTTGCATTATGCTGATGAAGTTGTTGTATATGATGAAAATCATAATTGCAACCATCATATTGCCCGCCCTGCCAGATCTTGGGTCAACAAAACTAAGCGGAATAGCCATGACTACTAAAATAATTGTAGATATGGCTAATGCCAGTCTGCCTTGTAGTTCGGCATTATTAGCAGCTGAACTTTCAGAAAGCAATTTTGCACTTGGAATCTCTTCAGTACGCATTGGAGGTGTTTCAACTTCTGGAGCTTCAATTCGTACAGAATACTTTTCAAAAGTAGTGGATGTAAATTCTGCCGAATCATCTTTGCCCTCATAACGACGACCTTTTTCCATCACTAAAAATTGATCATTATTGCTATGTTTTTCTCTTTTTCCTTTTGCTGCAACAATAATTCCCAGTTTTTGATGTTGAATTGTTTGTACAAAAATATTTTTAACAACAGCACCAAGCTCATCAAAACTTTCTATGAAATATACTCGATCAGCTTTTTTAGACTCTTTAAAAATGCCAGGAGTGATTGTTGAAAGTTCATCTTGATTTTTAAGTTGAGTTTTAAATTCTTCGCTTTTGGAAACCGCCCAAGGGGTCACTAATAAACTTAAAATAAGTATCAGCAGTATTACTGGACCAGCAAAAGTCATGATTGGGCGTAACCATTTTGAAAGGCTTAGTCCAGAACTTAGCCAAATGACCATTTCACTATCTCGATACTGACGAGATAAAGTCATCAGTACAGTTAAAAACAAAGTGAGAGATAAAAGCATAGGCATAAATCGAATCATGCTGAAGCCAAGAAGTGTGTTGATAGCATTGCCAGCAAGATTTCCGTTTGCTGCCGCACCTATATAAAAAGTAGTGCGTTGTGCTATAACGATAGCAAAGAGCACTATAAATATAGCTAGAGCAGTTTGAAGAAGTTCTTGTAAAAGTGAACGTTTGAAAAGCATAAGTATCAATAGTTATTCGCTTACGTGCTGATGTTTTCAGTATATGATTGAGTGAATTTTGAATTCAGACCAAAACGAAGCATAATTAAACGATATATAAGTAAAAAGGACAGATGCATGGAATTTAGCATAAAAAGCGGTAAAGCGGAAAAACAAGCCTGTGATTGTGTCATTGTCGGAGTTTATGAATCCGGTAAATTAACATCTGCAGCCACATCGATTGATCAGGCTTCAAACGGTTTTATTGCCAATGTTTTAAAGCATGGTGATATGGACGGCAAGTTAGCTAGTACTTTATTGCTTCATCATGTTCCTGGCATTGAAAGCCGTCGCGTGTTGCTGGTGGGTTTAGGTAAGAATGGAGAATCAAAGGCATCTTGTTATCGCAAGGCAGTTTCAGCTTCAATTAAGGCTTTAGCCAAAACAGGAACTAAACATGTCGCTAGTTATTTGCTAGAGATGGATTTGCCTAAAGAATGTTTAACATGGAAAACAGCTCAGTTTGTTGAGTCTGCGCAAGATAGTCTTTACCACTTCGGTGTAATGAAAGGCCAGGCCACTCAGAAAGAGCAGTCAAAAAAAGAAAAAATCGTTGCAATTGATGTTTGCGTGAGTGATTTTTCTGCAATAGATGCTGCTAAGGCTGGATTGCAGCAAGGGCTGGCTTTATCTTCCGGTGTTAGTTTAGCGAAAGACTTAGGCAATTTGCCACCTAATGTCTGTACGCCAACTTATCTAGCCGACCAGGCATTGGCGATGGTGAAAACTCATGGCCTTACAGTGCAAGTTCTTGAGCGTGAAGAAATGCAGAAATTGGGCATGGGTTCATTTTTGGGTGTTGCACAAGGTAGTGTGCAGCCACCTAAATTAATTATTTTGCAGCATCTCAAAGGTAAAAAATCAGAAAAGCCTGTTGTACTTGTTGGTAAAGGCATTACTTTTGATACGGGTGGTATTTCCATTAAGCCTGGTGCTGAGATGGACGAAATGAAGTATGACATGTGTGGCGCAGCAAGTGTGCTCGGTACTTTTAAAGCAATCGCTGAAATGGATTTGCCTTTGAATGTCGTTGGTATTATTCCTGCATGTGAAAACATGCCAGATGGCAATGCGATTCGACCAGGTGATGTTTTGACGAGTATGTCAGGACAAACAATTGAGGTTTTAAATACCGATGCTGAAGGGCGTTTAATTTTGTGTGACGCACTTACATATGCCGAGAAATTTGAGCCTGCTTTGGTTATCGATATTGCAACTTTAACTGGTGCTTGCGTTATTGCTTTAGGCCATCATGCGAGTGGTTTGTTTAGCAATCAAGATGCTTTAGCGCATGAGTTAATTTCCTCTGGTGAGCAAGCTTTAGATCGTGCTTGGCATATGCCTTTATGGGAAGATTATCAACCACAATTGGATAGTAACTTTGCAGATATGGCCAACATTGGTGGACGTGCTGGCGGTAGCATTACAGCTGCTTGTTTCTTGTCGCGCTTCACTAAAAAATATGATTGGGCTCATCTTGATGTTGCAGGTACCGCTTGGAAGTCAGGAAAAGAAAAAGGCTCTACTGGTCGCCCAGTTCCTTTATTAACCGGGTTTTTGCAAAATCGTGTAGAAAAGCTTAACAGCTAATAATGACACGAGTTGAGTTCTTTTTTAATGTTAAAGACAAGCACCAAAAAATTGCAGACTTGAGTGAGAAGTTTATCTCAAAAGGGCTTAAGTTGATGGTGTTTGTATCGAATGCTGAGGCGGTTGCTACTACTCAAAATTATTTGTGGCAGCAGCCGACCAGTTTTTTACCTAGCTTAAGTTTAAGCGATGAGTTGGCAAGTGTAACGCCTATTATTGTTGATTATGAACGAGATCATTTGGTGCACGATGATGTGCTGATTAATTTTCAGCATCCTCACCCCCCATTCTTTAGTCGCTTTAAACGGTTGGTGGAAATTGTTGGGTTTGATGAACTTGATAAAGAAAAAGCTAGAACGCGCTATAAGTTTTATCGTGACCGAGGTTATCAAATCACGGTTTTTGACGATAGCAAAGCTGGAGTTAGTTAGCAGCTAGCATTTTTTGGTAGTCATCGGCGCTTAGTAATTCTTCAAAGTCATTTGTATTGCTTGATTTAAATTTAAAAATCCAAGTTTCGTAAGGCTTGTCATTAATTTGTTCAGGATTGCTTTGTAAAGATTCATTCAATTCAGTGACAATCCCACTCATGGGCGCATGTAAATCAGAACCAGTTTTTACTGACTCTACTAGGCCACAACTTTCGTTTGCTGTTAGTTGATTACCAATAGCAGGAAACTCGACGAATACGATGTCTCCAAGTAAGTCTTGTGCATAATCAGTAATGCCGGCAAAAAACTCATCGTGATCAGCCTTCCGCACCCATAGATGTTGTTTTGAATAAAAAATTGAATTGTCTATTTTCATTGTGTTTACATTTCGTATCTAGTCGTTTTATTTTCTCATAAAAGCATGGCATTTTCTAATTAAGCTGTTGGTTTTAGGGTTGGCTTAATATATTTAATCTTTTAGCTTATAAAGATATCCTATGTTAATGACAGATAGTGACTATTTGTTTAAAATTGTTTAAAAATTTAGAAGTGTATTCCGCCATGTTTAAAAAAACTTTCTTACTCTGTCTTTCGCTAAGTCTGCTTCTGCCATTTTCTGGTGCTGATGCTGCTCAAAAGAAAGCGCATCGTAAAGATGCTAAGCATGTGCATGTAAAAAAACACGTTGTTGTGGGTGCTCGCCATAAACATAAATTAGAAAAAGCATCTCATTCTGTAGATCCCTTTAAAGAAAGTTACACAAGTGCAGGCGAACCTAAACTAGCTTCTGCTAAAGCGCTTGTGATGGATCAGGCAACAGGAGAGATTTTGTATGGAAAGAATATAGATAAGCCTACACCGATTGCTTCTGTAACTAAATTAATGACTGCAATGGTCATGCTGGATGCTCACCTCCCTATGGATGAAATCTTGGCTGTGACAGAGGCTGACGTTGATAAACTTAAAGGGTCTAGCTCTAAATTGCCTGTAGGTTCTGAGTTGACTCGTCAGGAATTGCTTCACATGGCCTTGATGTCCTCTGAAAATAGAGCTGCTTCTGCTTTAGGTCGTAACTTTCCCGGTGGAGAAACTGCATTTATTGCCGCCATGAATGCCAAGGCTAACGCTTTGGGTATGCAAGACTCACGCTTTGTAGATGCAACAGGTTTAAATAGCAATAACGTATCTACAGCCATTGATTTAGCTAAAATGGTGCGTGCTGCTTATAATTATCCTCAAATTCGTCAAGTCAGTACTTCACCTTCACAAGAATTTAATTTAAATAGTTATCGGCATCCTGTGAATTTTTCTAATACCAATTTATTGGTTCGTAATAGTAATAGTAAATGGGTGATTGGCTTATCTAAGACTGGATATATTAGTGAAGCTGGACGTTGCTTGGTGATGCAAGCTGAAATTTCAGGTAAGGGTGTAGTTTTAGTTTTTTTAGATTCTATGGGTAAGCTCTCTAGAATTGGTGATGCTGAGCGTATTAGAAAATGGATGGAGCATAATGGTTCTAGACGTATAGGATGAAACGATAGTTAGAAAATAAAAAAGCGGCCTTAAAGCCGCTTTTTTATTTTCTAACTGGTGGATTATTACGTTGTCTTTTTGGCTGCTGACTTTGTTGGTTTTTTAGCCGTTGTTTTTTAACAGTAGATTTTTTCGCAGCCGATTTCTTTGGTGCAGCTTTCTTTGCTGTTATTTTTTTCTTAGCAGGTACTTCTTTTGCAGCTTTCTCAGCGAGTAATTCCAAAGCTTCTTCTAATGTTAGAGATTCTGGATCTTGGCTTTTTGAAATAGTTGCGCGAACTTTCCCGTGTTGCACATAAGGACCATAACGACCTGAGTAAATTGCAATTTGGCCATCCTCTGTTGGGTGATTGCCTAGTTCTTTAATAGGCGCTGGACCGCTATTCGCTTGCGCTAATAATTCAACTGCACGTGTTAAATCTATCTCAAACACACTATCAGTTCGAGGAATAGATTTGAACTTCGCATCATGATTAACGTAAGGTCCAAATCGACCAATATTTGCAATCACTTTTTTGTTTGTTTCCGGATGTAGGCCAAGGTCGCGAGGTAAAGCAATCAGCTGTAACGCAACATCAATGTCTACGCTAGAGACGGGGATGTCTTTCGGGATGCTGACACGTTTTGGTTTTTTCTTAGCGTCAGCTTCAGGTAGGCCGAGCTGTAAATACGGGCCATACGGGCCATTAAGCAATAAAATGTCTTTGCCAGTATTGGTGTCAACGCCAATGGTCACTGGTTCGCTAGCGTTAGCCTCGCCCGCCATGTTGCGTTTGTAATCGCATTTAGGCGTGTCGTTGTAGCCGGTGCAACCAATAAAACTTCCATAGCGGCTTAATTGTTTTGAAAGCGGTTTGCCGCATTTTGGGCAGGCTTCATCAAGCAATTCTGTACCAGGACGCTCAACATCTTTTTTGTCGTCAATTTGCTTATGTAGGCCACCCCAGAATTCTTTTAGTAAAGGAATCCATTCCATATCGCCATCAGCCACGCCATCTAGTTGATTTTCTAAATTGGCGGTGAAGTCATAATCAACATAACGTGTGAAGTGATCTGTTAGGAATTTGTTTACAACGCGCCCCACATCAGTTGGGGTGAATCTTTTTTTATCTAGTAATACGTATTCTCGATCTTGTAATGTTGAGATGATGCTGGCGTATGTTGAAGGACGTCCAATACCATATTCCTCGAGCACTTTAACCAAACTGGCCTCACCATAACGTGGTGGCGGTTCAGTAAAGTGTTGGTCACCATATATTTTATTAATGTCTAGCACTTCACCAGTTTCTAGTGCCGGTAATTTAGTTTCATTTTCTTCTTCGGCATCGTCAACACCTTCCATATAGACAGCGATAAATCCTGGGAATACAAGTGTTTGTCCTGTGGCTCGGAATAGATTAGCGTCGCTACCAATGGCTAAATCTACGCTTACCGCATCAAATTTAGCTGGTGCCATTTGGCAGGCTACAGCCCGTTTCCAAATGATTTCATATAGCTTGAATTGCTCAGGCGTTAAGAATTGCTCAACACTGGCTGGGGTACGTGAAATATCTGTTGGCCGTATTGCTTCATGCGCTTCTTGCGCATTTTTGGATTTGGTTTTGTAAGCAATCGGTAATTTTGGCAAATAGTCAGCGGAGAAATTATCTTTAATATACCCACGAATTTGTGCAATTGCTTCTGCGGCAAGACTAAATGAGTCTGTACGCATATACGTAATTAAACCGACAGCACCACTCCCAATATCGATACCTTCATATAACTGTTGAGCAATACGCATTGCACGGCTGGTAGTGAATCCTAACTTACGTACGGCTTCTTGTTGCAATGTTGAAGTGGTGAATGGTGCTGCTGGACTGCGGTTTCGTTGTTTCTTTTCTACGCGGCTAACTGTTGTTTTGCCAGCACTTGCTAGCAGCAGGCGGCCAACAATATCGGCCTGTTGATCCTGATTAATGACTGTGAACTGTTCAACTTTTTTACCATCAAGCTGAATTAATTTTGCATCGAAATTGTGCTGATGTTTGCGCGAGTCTAAATGAATAGTCCAATATTCTTGGCTTTTAAAAGCTTCGATTTCGAGTTCACGTTCAACAATCAATCTTAACGCTGGGCTTTGAACTCGACCCGCTGAAAGACCGCGACGAATTTTTTTCCAAAGTAATGGTGATAAATTGAATCCAACCAAGTAGTCTAGTGCGCGTCTTGCTTGTTGTGCATTAACGAGCGGCATCAAAATGTCACGGGGCTCATCTATTGCATGCTGTACGGCACTTTTTGTAATTTCATGAAACACTACACGCTTCATGATTTTGTTTTTAACAAGATTTTTGTCTTTAAGAATCTCTGCAATATGCCAAGAGATTGCTTCCCCTTCACGATCCGGATCGGTTGCGAGATAGATAGCATCAGCATTTTTTACAGCTTTTGTAATGGCATCTACGTGCTTAGAGTTTCGATCAATAATTTCATATTTCATTGCAAAATCATGTTCAGTATCAACTGCGCCAGATTTTGGAATGAGATCTCTCACATGGCCATAAGAGGCAAGTACTTTGAAATCTTTTCCTAGGTATTTTTCTAGGGTTTTAGCTTTTGAAGGTGATTCAACAATCAACAGTTTAGACATGTGAGCTTTATGAAATGAGGCTAAGTGGGGGTGATGATAAGAGTAAAACCTTATCGAGACAAGGACAGTCGAGCAAGTTCTTCAAGAAAATTTTAAAAATGACATTAAATTTCTTAAAAACAGTGCTAAATATTGCGAATGAACTCGATGCGTGTGCCTTCATTGTTGGCAAGCGTTAATGCGCCGTCAGCCTTTTCTTTTTCAGCGATATCGCCGAATAATGGGTCTTCATCATCTGGCTTTGCTTGGCTTAGATTTTTGAAGTCATAAAGTGAGGTGTCACCTAAATGCGAGGGCTCAACATTAGTAATAGCCCGAAAGATATTGTTAATGCGTCCAGGCTGCTCTAATTCCCATGCATTAAGCATATCTTTAACTTTTTGGCGCTGTAGGTTTTCTTGAGAGCCGCAAAGGTCACAAGGAATGATAGGGAATCCCATTTGGCGTGCATAAGCCGCGATATCTTTTTCTGAGCAATAAGCTAAAGGGCGGATCACAATATTTTGTTTATCATTGGTCGCTAGCTTTGGAGGCATTGCTTTCATTTTCGCGCCAAAGAATAAATTTAAGAACAAGGTTTCAACAATGTCATCTCGATGATGTCCTAGTGCAATCTTGTTGGCGCCTAATTCTTTTGCTGTGCGATAAATAACACCGCGACGCAAGCGCGAACATAGTGAACAGGTTGTTTTACCCTCAGGAATTTTTTCTTTAACGATGGAATAAGTGTCAGCTTCGACGATTTTATATTCCACGCCCAATTTCTTTAAATATGCAGGAAGTATTTCTGCTGGGAACCCTGGTTGTTTTTGATCTAGATTCATTGCGATGAGTTTGAAATCTATAGGCGCTCGTTCTTGTAAGGCTAAAAGAATCATCAGCATTGCGTGAGAGTCCTTGCCGCCACTCATGCATACCAGTACGGTATCTCCATCTTCTATCATGTTGTAATCGCCAATCGCTTTGCCTGTGGCGCTAATTAAACTATTGCGAAGGCGTATGAAGGTGTTGGATGCGTTATCTGGTAAGTGTTTAATCATGGTATTTATTTGATGGTTTTATAAATTCAAAGATCTACCACCATCAACAGCAATGATTTGGCCTGTGATGAATGGGGCATCTTGAATTAAGAATTTTACAGCTTTAGCGACATCGTTAGGTTCGCCTATACGTTTTAGCAAAGTTTGTGAGATCACGCGTTGGCGATAAACCTCATTGAACTGTGGGTTGTCCTCAGGCCACATGACTGGGCCTGGAGCAACTGCATTAACACGAACATCTGGTGATAATTCATGCGCTAAGGATTTTGTGAGTGTTACTAACCCAGCTTTAGCAACGCTATAAACGACATAGCCTTTCTTGGGCCGCTCTACATGCATGTCAGTAATATTAACGATGCAACCATGACTTTTCCGTAATTCCGGTGCTGCTGCCTGAGATAAAAACATGGGGGCTTTTAAATTAAATCCAACAAGATCATTCCATTGTTCATCGCCGATTTCGCCAATTTCTGTTGGATAATAACTTGATGCGTTATTAATCAAAACATCTAAATGACCGAATTGGTTAACGGTTTCTTTAACTAAACTTGGAAGTACGGCCAAATTTAGAAGATCTCCATGAATAATTGCGACTGAATTTGGGCGCTGCAAATTTAGTTCAGCTTGAAGTGCGCGTGCTTCGTTGATTGAGCTGCGGTAATGAATCATTAAATTTGCACCATGGGCGTGAAGAAGGCGGCAAATTGAAGCGCCGACGCGTTTTGCACCTCCTGTAATCAATACCGCTTTATTTTCAAGATCTGATTTCACGTTTTTCCCCTGACTTTTAGTCGCTGCAATTATAATCTAGTCTGACTATGAACATTTCATTACCTTCACCTGATTCTGACGCACTGAAGCACAGTGCTGCTTTAGTTAAACACATTCAACATCAAATTGAAAAAGCTGGTGGCTGGATAGATTTTGCTCAATTTATGAATTCGGCACTTTATGCGCCAGGCCTTGGTTATTACAGCAGCGGCGCCAAAAAGTTCGGGCTAGCAGGTGATTTTGTGACAGCACCAGAAATTTCGCCTATGTTTGGGCAGTGCTTTGCAAAACAAGCTCAACAAATATTGTGTGCTGTTAGAGCGCAAAATAATGCTGCTGATGTTTTGGAATTAGGTGCTGGGACTGGTCGCTTAGCACACGATTTGTTATTGGAGTTGGATAGATTAGATCAGTTGCCTGATCATTATTTTATTTTAGAAGTGAGCGCTCATTTACGAGATGAGCAGCACAGGAAATTAAAGTCAGAACTTCCGGATGAAATAGCTAACCGAATTGTTTGGTTAGAAAGTATGCCCGAATCATTTCATGGGGTTGTCATCGCTAATGAAGTGTTAGATGCTTTGCCAGTTCATATTATTGAACAAGGCACATCTTCAATGAATGAAGTTGGCGTGAGTTTGGAAAGTGAGCATTTTGTATGGAAATCAAAACGGCTAGAATCTAAAGGTTTGTTAGATTTTGCAACTGCCCTTGAATTAACTGAGGGTTACGTTACGGAAGTTAGCCCTGCTGCAACTGGATTGATTGCCACTCTTGCTAATTCTTTGCAGATGGGTGCTTTAATCATGATTGACTATGGTTTTTCTCGGCATGAGTACTATCATCCCCAGCGTCGTCAAGGTACCCTGATGTGCCATTATCGTCATCATTCGCACAGTGATCCTTTTCTCTATCTCGGATTGCAAGACATTACTGCGCATGTTGATTTCACGAGAATAGCAGAGGCTGGGGTTTCTTCGGGCTTGTCTTTTATAGGTTACCTAAATCAAGCACAATTTTTAATAAACTGTGGAATTATGCAATTGCTTGAATTAACGTCTAAGGACGATATGGTTGCTTATATTGCTAAAGCGGCAGCGGTGCAAAAACTATTATCACCAGCAGAAATGGGCGAGTTGTTTAAGGTCATTGCTTTTGAGAAAAATATTGATACTGATTTCATCGGTTTTTCTCAAGGTGATAAATCGCATACTTTATAGCATCAAGTATAATGCCGCCCATGAATACAAATATTATTGAATCTTCAGAAGACTTGACGCAGCGGCGTATACGCAGCTTTGTTTTGAGGCAAGGTCGTTTGACTAAAGGTCAGGAAAAAGCTCTAACTGAGAGTTGGCCTAAGTTTGGTATTGATTACGCACCAGTGAAAATGGATTTATCACAAGTTTTTGGGCGTAAAGATAGTCCCAAAATTTTAGAAATTGGTTTTGGTATGGGTGAAACTACAGCCAAAATTGCGCAAAGCATGCCTAATAGTGATTTCTTGGGTGTCGAGGTGCATACCCCTGGGGTTGGTGGTTTATTGAAGCTAGTCGAAGAGATGTCTCTGAGTAATGTGAGAATTATTCAACACGATGTGGTGGATGTTTTGAATCATATGATTCCAGATTGCGCTCTAGACGGGATTCATATTTTTTTCCCTGATCCGTGGCATAAGAAGCGTCATCATAAACGCCGTTTAATTCAGGCGGAATTCGTGAAATTATTATGTACCAAATTAAAATCTGGCGGTTATTTGCATGTTGCTACCGATTGGCAAGATTATGCTGAATGGGTTTTTGATATTTTGAAAGTTGAACAGCAGCTTGAGAATACAGCGGTTGATTATGCACCTAAGCCTGATTATAGACCACTTACTAAGTTTGAGAATCGCGGCATTAAATTAGGTCACGGAGTCTGGGACTTGCTCTTCACCCGTAAGTAACTGGTCATCTTTTAGCCAGCTGCCAATAATTTTTTCTGCTTCTTCCACGCCTTGTTTTTTAAGGCTTGAGAATAGTTGAATTGTGCAGTTTCCCCACAGGCTATTCAATTCCTTTTTGACGGCTAACAATGTTTGGTTTGCGGCATTGCGTGATAGCTTGTCTGATTTGGTGAGTAATACATGAACAGGTCTGCCGCTTGGGCAAAACCAATCTAACATTTGACGGTCTAGTGGTGTTAGTGGGTGGCGACAGTCCATCACTAAAACTAAGCCGTATAAAGTACTGCGATGGCTAAGGTAGTTTGATAGGGTTAATTGCCAATGTTCACGGAGTGCTAAAGGTACTTTTGCATAACCATAACCAGGTAAGTCTACTAAGAATCGATCATTTCCTAGGCTGAAAAAGTTGATTAGCTGAGTACGGCCAGGTTGTTTACTTACATAGGCTAAACGATTGTGATTTGCTAAGGTGTTGAGTGCGCTAGATTTTCCCGCATTTGACCGGCCAGCAAAGGCAACTTCGACGCCTGCAGGGGGCGGCAAGTCACGTAGGTGATGTGCTGATATATGAAAAGTAGCATTTTGAAACAGTGGCATAAGCAAACCCTCTAAAGGCCGAAAATGCTACCACGTTTATGTAATTTTCGATAAAATGATTTGAATGATTTAGCTTGTATAAGAACAATAGTATTTATTTTTGAGGAACACTGGATATGAAAATCCAAAATCTTTTGGCAATCGCTTTCGTCACTTTTGGCTTGACTTCTGTTGCTCAAGCTGCAGGTAATGCTGCTGATGGCGAAAAAATCGTAACAGGTGTTTGCGCTTCTTGCCACGGTGCTGACGGTAATAGTTTGGTTTCTATGTATCCTAAATTAGCGGGGCAGCATCCTGAATACATTACTAAGCAATTAACTAACTTTAAAGCTGGGGATAGAAAAAATCCAATCATGGCTGGTATGGTTGCTAATTTATCGCCCGAAGATATGTTGAATTTAGGTGCTTATTTTGGGTCCCAAAAAGCTAAAGCTGGCGCTGCAAAAGTAAATGGTGCTGGATCTGCTGGTGAGAAAATTTACAAAGGAGGTATTGCCAATCTTGGTGTTCCGGCCTGTGCTTCTTGTCATGGCGCCAATGGTGCTGGTGTCCCAGCACAGTTTCCTCGTTTGGGTGGTCAGCACGCTGAATACACGATTACTCAAATGAAGGCATGGCGTTCAGGTGAGCGTGCCAATGACCCTGCAAAAATGATGCGTATGGTTGCTGCAAAATTATCTGATGCTGATATCGAAGCTGTTGCAGACTATATTCAAGGTTTGAAGTAATTGGTTTAATCTAATTATGATTAGAGTAATTTGAAGTTTAAAAATTAAGGGTGGCGGTGCCACCCTTAATTTTTTTGAAATTAAAGAGCATTTAAACTGTCTATAAAATTAAGTGCGTCATTATTTAAAGTATCGAAAGTCGTCATGACCTTTTCAAAAAAGTTATTTGAATTACTGAGTTCTATGCGTTTTGCCGTTAGCGTTCTAACGATATTAGGTATTGCCTCAATTATTGGAACGGTGCTTAAGCAAAACGAGCCATATACCAATTACGTTATTCAGTTTGGCCAATTCTGGTTTGATTTCTTTGAATTAATTGGCTTGTATGACATTTATCATAATCTTTGGTTTTTAATTATATTAATCTTTTTGGCTTGCTCGACAGGTTTATGTATATATCGTAATGCGCCTCTCATGATTAAGGAGTTAAAAGCTTTTCGTGAAAGTGCTTCGGAAAAGTCCCTGCGTAGTTTTAGTCATAAAATAGAATTAAAGTCTGCTTACGATAAAGATGAGACTAAAGAACGATTGTTAACGTTTTTAACTGCGCGAGGTTTCCGTTTTAAATTTAAAGCTCAAACAGATGGCGCAGAGCTAATTGCAGCCAAGGCAGGTAGTTATCAGCGCTTAGGATATATTTTTACGCATGCGGCGATTCTAATTATTTGTATAGGCGGATTGATGGACGGTAACGTTCCGCTGAAGATTCAGGAGTTTTTGGGTCATAAACAAATTGAAACGCGTGATATTCCTGCAACTGAAGTGCCGACAATTAGTCGTCTTTCTGTGCGAAATCTTTCCTTTCGAGCCAATATGACTTTGTCAGAAGGGGGTAGTGCTAACGTTGCTTTTGAGCGCGTGCGTGATGGTTACATGGTGCAAGAATTGCCTTTTACGATTGCGTTGGATGATTTCAGAATAGAGCATTACCCGACTGGTCAGCCTAAATCTTTTGAAAGTGATTTAGTGATTACTGATCCTGAACTCAAGGCGCCGATCAAGAAAACTATTAGTGTTAATCATCCATTAATTTATAAAGGCATTGCTATATATCAGTCTGATTTTCAAGATGGTGGGTCTCGCCTTGATTTTAACGTTTGGGGTGTTTTAAGCTCAGCTTCAAAGCCATTGCCTTTAGTTGGGCGAGTTTTCGGAAAAGCACCCTTAGGTGAAGGGGCGGATGCCTTACAAGTTGAATTTAATGATTTCCGAAAATTTAATATTTTAAATTTATCTGCGGATGGAAAAGGTAAGCCACATAATGTGGGACCTAATGTTACATTCAAGGTGCGTGATGCTGCAGGCCAGGCTAGAGAGTATGTAAATTATATGCAGCCATTGCAGTTAGATGGTAAATATTATTTTGTTTCAGGAATGCGTGGAACTCCTCAAGAAGATTTTAAGTATTTGCGCTTACCTGCGGATGAAAATTTGGCGGTTGATGGGTTTATGCAATTGCGTGCGGTACTCTTTAATAAAACGAATCATTCGGAAATTGCACATCGTTTTGCACTTGATGCTATTAAAGAAAGTGGCGCTCAAGATAAAAGCCGGATTCAATTTGAGAAGAGTGTTCAGCAGTTGTTAGGCACCTTTTCTGATGGAGGTTATGCTGAAATAGCAAAGCTAATCGAAGCTTCTGTTCCTGAGAAGCAGCGAGATAAAGCTGCGCAAACTTACATTAAAATCATTAATGGTGCGGCTTATCAAGCTGATTTGTTAGTTCGCGAAAAAAATGGACTGAAGGCGGTAAGTGTTGAAAAGCTTGTTCCTGGCTTTTTGCAAGATAGCTTGAATGCAATGAGTGATTTGTTCTTTTATGGAGAACCCATTTACTTGCAAATGACAAATTATGAACAGCTTGAAGCCAGCGGTTTGCAGCTTACAAGATCACCAGGAAAGAACTTAGTCTATTTAGGATCTGTCCTACTCGTGTTGGGGATTTTTGCAATGATTTATATTCGCGAAAGAAGAATTTGGTTGTTAATAAAACCAAAAACTGAAGAAGTTTTATTCGCGATGTCAGCTAATCGTAAAAACAGAGACTTTGAAATTGAGTTTGAGCAATACTGTGATCAATTGAAGAAAACTTTAGTGAATTAATATTTGATATAGGGTAAGCCAATGACAAGTTCTAAACACGTAAGCAATGAGAATCATCAGTCTTTTTTACAAAAGCTAAATTGGGTTGATTGGCTATATGCGATAGTTTTGACCGTATCTGCATTGTTTGCTTTTAAGCAATATGCTGAGTTCATGGATATTTATGAGATCAGCTTTTTATTTGGTGCGGTAATTTTATTTAGCGTCTTAGGTTGGTCTTGGAAGCCTGTCCGCTTATTGGTGGTCTCAGTGGCCGCTGTCAGTGTTTTTTCGACTACTTTGTATCATGCTGATTTGGCCAGAATTGACCAGGTATTTTTGCTTAAATTTTTAATATCTAGTCAATCTGCGATTATGTGGATGAATGTATTATTTTTCTTGGCGACCGCTATTTATTGGTTTGCGTTGGCTACTAGGTCTGAATTTTCAGGTCGATTGGCGAGCGCTATCACATGGTCTGCAGTGTTAATGGGTTTTGTTGGCTTAATGGTGCGCTGGTATGAATCCTATTTAATTGCCCCTGATGTTGGCCATATTCCTCTTAGTAATTTGTACGAGGTATTTATCGTATTCTGTTTAATTACAGCGCTTATGTATCTTTATTACGAACAACGTTATGCAACTAAGCAACTTGGTGGTTTTGTTTTGTTGATTGTTAGTTTTGGTGTTGGATTTATTCTTTGGTATACATTTGATCGTCATGCTAATGGAATTCAGCCTCTGGTTCCTGCTTTGCAGTCTTATTGGATGAAAATTCATGTGCCAGCTAACTTCGTTGGTTATGGCGCTTTTTCATTGGCAGCAATGGTTGCTAGCGCTTATCTGTTAGCAAGCAAGGGGATTTTAACTAGCCGATTACCAAAGTTGGATGTGTTAGATGACTTGATGTACAAGGCAATTTCGATTGGCTTTATATTTTTTACAATTGCGACTATTTTAGGTGCAATGTGGGCTGCTGAGGCATGGGGTAGCTATTGGTCTTGGGACGCAAAAGAAACATGGGCGCTAATTGTTTGGTTGAATTATGCAGCTTGGCTACATCTTCGTTTAGTTAAGGGTTTACGTGGAACTATGTTGGCATGGTGGGCATTGATTGGTTTGTTGGTAACAAGTTTTGCATTCTTAGGCGTCAACATGTTTCTTTCAGGATTGCATTCTTACGGAACTCTGTAGGCATGGTTGGAACTATTAAAAATAGTAATTTTATTAAATTTGACAGTAAAATATTATAAATAATTCTTTTAAAATCATATAGTTGCTTTATTTATTTTCGTGAATTATGATTTGCCTCGGTATGCCGTCATTGCGGTGCTAGGGGTTCGATAATTGGCTGGGAGGCCAATTATCGGGATCATTTAAATCACTCATTGTCTTTAAAGACGAGGATAAGAAGATGAAAAAGCAATCTGGATTTACACTTATTGAGCTTGCAATTGTGCTGGTGATTATTGGGCTCTTGTTAGGTGGGGTTTTAAAGGGTCAAGAGTTAATTAATAGTGCTAAGGTTAAAAGTTTAGTTGCTGACTTCAAGAATGTGCCTGTTTACATTTATGGCTATCAAGATAAGTTTAAAGCCTTGCCTGGTGATGATACTTTAGCAATTACTCATCTTGGTGCATCTGCAACTAATTCTACGAGTTCAACCCTTGGTTACATTGATGGCAAATGGGATTCAACGACGGGAACTGAAGATTCAATCTTATTTTGGCAGCATGTTCGGTTAGCAGGATTGGCGCCGGGGCCAACGTCAATCGGTGGTAATGTTGCTGCATTTGTCCCTAAAAACTCTAATGGAGGTCGTGTTGGTGTATCTAGTATTGCACCTATTACTGGCATGACAGGATCCTATTTTGTCTGCTCTTCAGGGATTGATGCAAAGTTTGCGTTGCAAATGGATATCACGA
>JBEIDM010000006.1:0-21902 GCA_040383445.1 Candidatus Methylopumilus sp.
AGGCACTACCTGTAAGGCAAATGTTTTACCACCACTCGCAAATGCAACAATCGCTTTGGAAAGAACATTAAAAGAGAAGGCTGCTAAAATAGGCAATGCGGCATTATTCAATATAATCTGATTGTTAGCGACCAAAGAAGCAATTGAAACAACGGGTGAGTGTGCATCAACCAAGCCGACTAATGCAGAGCCCATCACTAAACCAGCCTGACCAAACCATTGATTTAAACCTGCCGAAACAACTAATACTAATGCAATTAAACCTGCCATATAAAATGCAGTCTTTACACTAAAAGACTGCGTAACCTTAACTAAATCTGAAACAGGCTGGTTCATCGCATTCAAAGTTAAAATCCCGCCACATACCAAAATGGCAACACCCCCAAAAATTAGAGGAATCGCTAAGGCATGCAAGGCCGCTTGGCTGATCGCAGCTAAAATTAAAGTCATCTGCAATATTGTAGAAAAACTAGACAACACAGCACCGGCTACTGCAGAGCCCGATAAGCTTGGAGTTTCGCGTGATCGATAGCCCATCGCACTAATCGTCGCTATGCTAGAAATAAATCCAGATGCCATACCAACTAAAGGCAAACCAATACGTGCACCGATTAAACGCAAAGCTAAATGACCCAAAGCCCCTATCGCCATTACCAAAATCACAATGATCCATAAATTACGCGGGTTAATCGCATCAAACGGTCCAATAGAAGCGTTTGGAATCAACGGCAAAATAATCAGCGTAGCACCAGCTAAAATTAAAAAGTCATTTAGCTCTTCTTTTGTCAGCACCCCCAACACAAAACCATGAATAGGCTCTTTAGCTGAAAGTAAAATGGCGGCAGATACAGCAAGTGCTGCCGCTAGTATGGGTGCAGTCATAGACAATGCGCCCAGCACGATAGTAAACAAGAGCGAAACTTCCGTGGTTAAACCCAAACGATCATCACGACGAACATAAAACGCAACTGCAGCAAATATCGCTACACAAACAACTGTTGCAAACAGCAACCAGAAATTCATCCATGAGGTAATCGCCCCTAATATAGAAGCAATCGTAAAAGTACGAATACCAGCTAAGGCATTATCACCTTGCCCATTACCATTTTGAGCCTTACCGTTTATCACGTTATTTTTACTACGCTCACGCTCAGCACCAATCAGCAAACCAATCCCAAGCGCCACACCTAAATTTAATAAAACTGCGTTATCCATTATTCAACCAACTCATCATTCTTTTAAATCAAAATAGTTTTAAAAATCGAGTTTACAACAATCCGCGTTCAGCAAACGACATGGTCTGATGTCCTGCCACAATAAAATGATCAAGCACCCGAATATCTACTAAATCCAGTGCCTTTTTTAAAGCTTGCGTGATTAACTCATCCGCACGACTTTGCTCTGCAATACCAGAAGGATGATTATGCGCAAAAATGACAGAAGCAGCATTATGATGCAAAGCACGTTTTACCACTTCGCGAGGATAGACACTCGTTTGGGTAAGAGTGCCTTCAAATAAGGTTTCTTGTGCTTGCACTCGATTCTGGGCATCAAGGAATAATACGACAAAAACTTCACGTTCTTGCCTAATCAACTTCAACCGTAAGTAATCACTAACTTTTTCTGGAGAGCTTAATGCGTCTTGATGTTTAATCTGTTCCGCAAGGGCACGACGACTCATCTCAAAAATCGCTTGTAACTGACAATATTTACTATCGCCCATGCCATGTACCGCATTAATTTCTTTGACGCTAGCATTAAAAATATTACTCAAACTACCAAATTGAGTAACTAAATCTCGGGCCAAATCAACCGCAGTTTTACCTGTGACACCAACCCTAAGAAAAATAGCAAGCAGCTCAGCATCCGATAAATATTGAACACCTTTTTGCATTAGCTTTTCACGGGGGCGTTCATCTGCGGGCCAGTCGGTAATTGCCATCGCTACTCCTTACTGAATAAAGCATAAGTGAGGGTTTTGTGTCTTAAAACACGATTTCATATTAAAATGAATGTATTACATGAATTAAGTGTTAATTTAAGAGACAAGTTCAAACATTACCTAATCCCAAGCACGCATGCAATCAATCAAACATTTAGTCTTAGGCATTACTGGCGGAATCGCTGCTTATAAAGCAGCCGAGTTAACACGTCTATTGGTGAAGCAAGGCATTTCAGTGCAAGTAGTGATGACTGAAGCTGCTTGCCAATTTATTACGCCAGTGACGATGCAAGCCCTTTCTGGCAAACCGGTTTATACCCAAATGTGGGATGCAGGCATCGCGAATGGCATGCCACACATCGAGCTAAGCAGAGAGGCTGATGCAATTTTAGTTGCTCCAGCCAGTGCAGATTTCATGGCGAAGTTAGTGCAAGGCAAAGCTGATGATTTGCTCTCTACACTTTGCCTCGCTAGAGACTGTCCACTGCTTGTAGCACCAGCCATGAACAAACAAATGTGGGAACATCCTGCTACTCAGCGTAATGCTCAACAATTGATTGCAGATGGCGTGACTTTGCTTGGCCCAGATAGCGGCGTGCAAGCATGTGGCGAAACCGGTATGGGCAGAATGCTAGAACCTGAAGCGTTACTGGCTGACTTATTAGCGACATTTCAACAACAACCTTTACCGCTTGCTGGCAAACGTGTGTTGATTACAGCAGGTCCAACAGTTGAACAAATAGATCCCGTTAGAGCTATTACTAATTTTAGTTCAGGGAAAATGGGTTATAGCATTGCTGAGGCCGCCTTAGAAATGGGGGCTGAAGTCACTTTAGTAAGCGGCCCGACTGCATTACAAGCGCCCGTAGAAGCAAAAATTATCGCGGTTAAAAGCGCGCAAGAGATGCTAAAGGCAGTCATGGCGCATGTTGACAACCAAGACATTTTTATTGGTGTAGCAGCTGTGGCTGACTATCGCCCAGCCAGCCCCAGTGAACAGAAAATTAAGAAAAGTGACTCAACCCTCAATATTGAGCTTGTTCCAAACGAGGATATCTTAGCCAAGGTGGCGGCTTTACCCAAGCCTCCTTTCTGTGTGGGCTTTGCTGCGGAGAGTGAAAACCTATTGGAATATGCCGAACAAAAACGCAAACGTAAAAATATTCCACTCATCGCTGCCAATATTGCAACAGAAACCCTAGGGGCTGACGAAAGCACGTTAACGCTTCTAGATAATACAGGCAGCCATGTCTTAGCTAAGACATCAAAATTAAAACTGGCGCGTGGCTTGTTAAGTCACATTGCTAATATGATTAATAAATAATAAAGAAAGTGAACGTCATGAGCTTACAAGTCGAACTCAAAATCTTGGATGATCGTTTAAAGGAATCAATGCCAGCGTATGCCACCACTGGCTCAGCGGGCTTGGATTTACGTGCATGTCTAGAAGCGGCAATTACTATTCAACCAGGGGAAACAACTTTGATTCCAACTGGCATGGCAATTCATCTAGCCAATCCAGCGTATGCGGCAATGATTTTGCCTCGCTCTGGCCTAGGTCATAAACACGGTATTGTATTGGGTAATTTGGTCGGCTTAATTGACTCGGATTATCAAGGCCAGCTGTTTGTTTCTTGCTGGAATCGTAGCAAAGAGGCCTTTGTCATGAATCCAATGGAACGTATGGCGCAATTAGTGATTGTGCCTGTAGTTCAAGCCAGCTTTACCGTTGTCAATGAATTTGATGCGAGTGAACGCGGCGAAGGCGGCTTTGGTAGCACTGGTAAACACTAAATAAATTATTCTATTCATTAAAAATATTCGAATTAACTTGAAAGAAGCCGCGTTTTCATGGTATAAATGCGGTCTTTCGAATTTTGGTATGCTGTATCAGGAGAAGTAGTATGGCGCGCGTATGTCAAGTAACCGGCAAAAAGCCGATGGTGGGAAATAACGTTTCTCACGCAAATAACAAAACAAAGCGTCGTTTTTTACCTAACTTGCAAAACCGCAAGTTCTGGGTTGAGAGCGAAAATCGTTGGGTATCAATGCGTATTACTAACGCTGCACTTCGTACTATCGACAAAAATGGCATTGACGCTGTTTTAGCTGATATGCGCGCTGCTGGCGAGAAGATTTAAGGAATCTCATCATGCGTGAAAAAATCAAATTAGAATCAAGTGCTGGTACTGGTCACTTCTATACCACTACTAAAAACAAACGAACGATGCCAGAAAAAATGGAAATCAAGAAATTTGATCCAGTTGTTCGTAAACACGTACTGTACAAAGAAACAAAATTAAAATAATCAGAAATGATTTTTTGCCCAATAAAAAACCCGCTTTTAGCGGGTTTTTTATTGGGCAAACCTTTAAATCTCTCAGCAAGACTAAAGATAATTAATGGACATCATCCCACTTAGGTGCTGGTGAGACTAAAGCCTCTTTAACATTATCATTATTTTCTACCGAAGATTTACACTCCGCAGTAGAAATCATACGAATATCGCGCTGCGGATAAGGAACAACGACATTGTTCTTTTTGAATTGACGCCAAATATCTAAATACAATTCAGATTGTAATTTGGATGTCCCTTCTTCTGGATCTGGAATCCACAAAGATAAATGTAGATCGATACCACTCTCACCAAAACCCTTCATAAAGACTTCAGGGGCAGGCTGCTCTAGAACCCTTGGATGTGCGTGGGCAACACCACTTACCAAACGCATAACTAATTCCAAATCACTTTCATAACTCACTTGAATCGGCATAAGAACACGTGTTTTATGGTCAGTATTAGAATGATTAATAACAGCAGTAGTCATGACAGTGTCATGAGGAATAACGACTTCAGTCGCATCCAACTTCCTTAGGACCATATAGCGGAATCGCAACTCACTCACCACACCATAATGGTTATCTACCGTGACCACATCACCAATATGTAATGAATCATCCAACAGAATAATGAAGCCACTCACATAGTTGCTAGCAATCTTCTGGAGACCAAAACCTAAACCAACGCCCAATGCGCCTCCAAATACCGACAACAGGGTGATATCAAATCCAACCGCAGACAATGCCATCAATATGGCAATCAATGACAATACCGTGCGAATTAGCTTACTCAAGACAACACGAACATTCATCTTGATCTGGTCAGCGCGCATTAGTCTATTTTCTAGCATTCGACTAATAGATAAAGAGATGAATAA
This sequence comes from Candidatus Methylopumilus sp., assembly GCA_040383445.1. Lineage (GTDB taxonomy): Bacteria > Pseudomonadota > Gammaproteobacteria > Burkholderiales > Methylophilaceae > Methylopumilus_A. The sequence continues at coordinate 5,158 of JBEIDM010000006.1, forward strand.
GGTAATCAGTACGGTAAGAACCGCTTGTGCAACAAGCAGAACGTTAACATTCGTTTTACCAACATTAAAACCTATACCTTCAAGGAAGTTGAGAATGTCCGGCCAAAATCCACTCAAATGTAAGGCAAGCACAACCCAAATGACTTTTGATATGAGGCTTTCCATGGCGCGCACCCAGCCGCCTGGAGCGAAGATATAGCGCAATGCGTAGACAGCCAATCTAATCGCCGCCATCGCCCACAAAAGCTTAATCACCAATACAAGCAGACTGACATGTTGCCAATGCTCCAAGATGTAGCTTCCTATATGAACAAAGAGCAAGGACGATAGGGGAAATAACACACGATTAAATCCACCAATCCCAATTTTCCACGTCTCAGGCGCGTTACGCATGACGTAAGCTCTGAGCAAGCCGCTAATTGTCCAAGCGCTAAATAAACTGGCTGCGATAACGGCCAGCTGCCATAACATCACAACATTAGTTGAGTCTTGTAAAAGCTCACGCCAAACCCATTGCATCTCTGTATTCATGTTAGGAACACCGTTGCTAAGCCAAGGAAAATAAAGAAGCCGCCACTATCTGTCACAGCCGTAATTAACACACTAGAACCCACCGCAGGATCGCGGCCGAACTTCGTCATTACCAACGGAATCATAACGCCCATTACGGCCGCTAAAAGCAGGTTAAGCGTCATTGCTGCAGTCATTAACACGCTTAGCGTTGTGTTGTGATAAAGCAAGAAGGCGATAAATCCAAGCACACCGCCCCAAATCAGGCCATTAAGCAAACTGACGCCCAACTCTTTTTTAAGCAATGACTGCATATTATGCGAAGCAATCTGACCTAAAGCCAAGCCACGTACAATCATTGTAGTCGTTTGATTACCAGAGTTTCCGCCAATACCTGCAACAATTGGCATCAGCGCTGCCAATGCTACAACTTTTTCAATAGATCCTTCAAACAAGCCAATGACTCGTGAAGCAATAAGCGCTGTGACTAAATTCACAGCCAACCATGCCCAACGGTTTTGAACTGACTTCCATACGGAGGAGAATAAATCCTCTTCTTCACGCAAACCAGCCATAGAGAGCATGTCGCTTTCAGCTTCTTCACGGATAAAGTCCATCACTGCATCAACTGTTAAACGTCCAACTAATTTATTGTTGGCATCAACCACAGGCGCAGTCACTAAGTCATAACGTTCGAAAGCTTTAGAAGCATCATCTGCGAGATCTTCAGGATTAAAAACAACAGGGTCAGCTGTCATCACTTCTGAGACGCCAAGATCCAAGTCTTTAACAACTAAACGTTTAAGTGGCAGAACGCCGCGTAAGATATCGTGCCTATCGACAACGAATAACTTATCAGTGTGATCTGGCAGGGTACCAATACGGCGTAAATAACGAAGTGCAACTTCCAGGGTAATATCTTCACGAATGGTGACAATATCGAAATCCATTAGTGCGCCAACAGCGTCGTCTGGATAAGCAAGCGCAGACTGTAATCGCTCACGATTTTGAGTATCCAAGCTTTCCAAAAGATCTTGCAGAACGTCCTTTGGTAAATCAGGCGCCAAATCGGCAAGTTCATCAGTATCAAGTTGTTCAGCAGCAGCCAACAACTCATCGCTATCCATGTCAGCGATTAAGGTTTGGCGAACGGCATCAGATACTTCTAGAAGAATCTCACCATCACGTTCTGCTTTAACAAGTTCCCAGACATCTAAACGCTGCTCTAATGGCAAAGCTTCTAGAATATAGGCAACGTCAGCAGGGTGAAGTAAATCTAATTTGCCTTGAAGTACAGCAAGGTTTTGTTTATGAACAAGCGTTTCAAGTAGCTCTTGCTTAGGCGCGTCCTGCTCTTGCTTATGTACAAGATCCTCAATGAGGTGCTGCTTATCAAGCAAAGTAATGACTTGCTGTAAGCTCTCTTGTAAACTTTCTTTAATGTCTTGGTTTTCTGCCATTTATTTAACTCGCAGATTGCTACGCCTAATTAATGAATCTCACATTGAAATGTAAGCAGATTATTTGAATTTTTGCTTACAAATAATACATCGATATTATGGTACTTTTGGTGTGACAAAAAAACCATTAATTAGTCATTTTTAAAAACATTTCATATTAAGATCAATTAGCATGCCACAACTCACTTTGTACGGAACTAGCGCTTGTCATTTATGCGAGGATGCGGAACAAATAATAAGAGCAGCATTGCCAACAAATTTAGCCAATCAATTAATCGTTAAAGACATTACAGATCATGATGAATTGTACAATCAATATCAGCTCACCATCCCTGTACTCAATATTCAACCAAACAACATAGAACTTCACTGGCCATTCACCGTAAATCAGGTAATAGAACTATTGATACGGCATGGAATTAAATAAGACGAAAAATGCAGGAGTACAAAATAAAAAAGCCGGTATTAAACCGGCTTTTTTATTAAATGCTAATGATTACTCAGCGACAACTGGTTCAGTTGTTGGATCTGGACGATCAACCAACTCCACCAATGCCATAGGTGCATTGTCACCATTACGGAAACCACATTTCAAAATACGTAAATAACCACCTGGACGTGCTGAGTAACGTGGGCCAAGTTCATTAAACAACTTGCCTACAATATCTCTGTCACGCAAACGGCTGAACGCTAAACGACGGTTTGCCAATGTTGCATCTTTGCCCAAAGTAATCAAAGGCTCTGCAACACGACGCAATTCCTTAGCTTTAGGTAAAGTTGTTTTAATAACTTCATGACGCAACAATGAAGTTGCCATGTTACGCAACATAGCCTGACGGTGGCTACTGGTACGGTTTAGTTTACGATTACTGTTGCGATGACGCATAGTGATATCCTCACACCTTTGCTATTTATACTTTTTCCAGGCCAACTGGCGGCCAGTTTTCTAATTTCATACCTAATGTAAGACCTTTAGATGCCAAAACATCTTTAATCTCATTGAGTGATTTACGACCCAAATTAGGCGCTTTTAATAATTCATTTTCACTACGTTGAATCAAGTCACCAATGTAGTAAATGTTTTCAGCTTTTAAGCAGTTTGCAGAGCGCACTGTTAATTCCAAATCATCTACTGGACGCAATAAGATAGGATCTACTTGCGGAACTTGTTTAACTTCAACTTCAGTTGGTGCACCTTCAAGATCAGCAAATACAGATAACTGACCAATCAAAATACGTGCAGCATCACGAATTGCTTGCTCTGGCTCCATTACGCCGTTGGTTTCAACGTCCATAATAAGCTTATCCAAGTCTGTACGTTGCTCAACACGAGCACTTTCAACATGGTAGCTCACTTTGTTGATTGGGCTAAATGACGCATCAACCATAATGAAACCTAAAACACGGTCTTCATCTGATTTTTGACGAACAGGCACTGGTTGATAACCACGACCCATTTCAACCTTAACTTCCATGTTTAGCTTGCCACCTTTAGTAAGATGAGCAATCACATGACCAGGATTGAAAATTTCAGCATCATGACCTGTCTCAAAATCAGCAGCGGTAACAACACCCTCTGTTGATTTACTTAACTTCAATACAGCTTCTGATTTGCTGTTCAATTTCAGTGCAACACCTTTGAGGTTCAACAAAATGTCTACAACATCTTCTTGAATGCCATCTAATGTTGAATACTCATGAACAACACCATCAATTTTTACTTCTGTAATCGCGAAACCAGGAATTGATGATAGCAATACACGGCGTAAAGCATTACCCAATGTATAACCAAAACCACGTTCCATAGGTTCTAAAGTTACACGTGCACGCAATGGAGAAAGAACTTCCACATCCACTACACGTGGCTTTAAATATTCAGTCGGACTGTTTTGCATAAACTTTCCTTACGGTCCTAAATTAAATTACTTAGAGTAAAGCTCAACAACGAGTGATTCGTTAATTGTTGCTGGCAATTCATCACGTTGAGGCTTAGCTTTAAACGTACCCTTAAGCGCTTTAACATCCACATCAAGCCACTCTGGGAAACCACGTTGTTCTGCAGCTGCCAATGCGCCTTTAATGCGCAATTGGTTTTTAGAAGCTTCAGCAACTTGTACTGTATCGCCAGGTTTAACTTGGTATGAAGGAATGTTCACACGTTTACCGTTAACTAAAATGCTGTTATGACGAACGATTTGACGCGCTTCAGTGCGAGAAGCACCCAAACCCATACGGTAAGCAACGTTATCTAAACGGCATTCCAACAATTGAAGCAAGTTTTCACCTGTCACGCCTTTTTGACGATCTGCTTCAGCGTAGTATCTACGGAATTGACCTTCAAGTACGCCATAAATACGGCGTAATTTTTGTTTTTCACGCAACTGAACGCCATAGTCTGAAAGACGTTGATTACGTCTTTGACCATGTTGACCAGGTGGGAAATTACGTTTTTCGATAGCGCATTTGTCTGTGAAACACTTTTCACCCTTAAGGAAAAGTTTTTCGCCTTCACGGCGGCACTGACGGCACTTAGGATCGAGATTTCTAGCCAAGGTGTTCTCCTATTATTTCTTACAGCTTAAATGCGGCGCTTTTTAGGTGGACGGCAGCCGTTATGCGGCACTGGCGTCACATCTGAAATGCTAGTAATTTTAAAACCAACAGCGTTTAAAGCGCGCACTGCTGATTCGCGACCTGGACCTGGGCCTTTAATACGAACCTCAAGGTTCTTCACGCCACATTCCTGAGCTGCTTTACCAGCAGCTTCTGCCGCAACCTGAGCTGCGAATGGAGTACTTTTACGTGAGCCTTTAAAACCAGCACCACCAGAAGTTGCCCATGAAAGCGCGTTACCTTGACGATCAGTAATCGTAATAATTGTGTTATTAAAAGAAGCATGAACGTGAGCAATACCCTCCGCTATGTTCTTTTTAACTTTTTTACGTACACGTACGTTAGCTTTAGCCATGTTACTTATTCCTTACTTGGATTGCTTAATAGGCTTAATTGGGCCTTTGCGTGTTCGCGCATTTGTCTTCGTGCGCTGACCACGTACTGGCAAGCCACGGCGATGACGTACGCCACGATAACAGCCTAAGTCCATTAATCGCTTAATGTTCATTGTAACTTCACGACGCAAGTCACCTTCAACTTGTAACTTAGCAACTTCATCGCGTAGTTTTTCAACTTCTGCATCGTTAAGATCTTTAACTTTTGCAGTCGCTAAAACACCAGCAGCAATGCAAATTTGCTTCGCTGTATTGCGTCCCACACCATAAATCGAAGTCAATGCGATTTCAGTGTGCTTATGATTTGGGATGTTCACCCCTGCTATACGAGCCATGTACCTACTCCAAAATTATGGCGTACTATTTAATCAAATCGCCAAAAAAGCCCTAAATTTTAACACCTAAGCTGACTTTTAACAATTAGCTTAGTTGATTCTCCACTACTTTATTAAACGTCAAATTACCCTTGACGCTGTTTGTGTCTAGGATCAGTGCAAATTACACGCACAACACCACGACGACGTACTACTTTACAATGACGGCATAAAGCCTTAACTGATGCACGAACTCTCATTTTTGCCTCACAAATCCAAATTAATATGGCTAATTCTATTTAGCTCGGAAAATAATCCGCGCTCTTGATAAATCGTATGGCGTCATTTCTACGGTTACCTTATCTCCTGGAAGAATGCGGATGTAATGCATACGCATCTTGCCTGAAATATAACCTAGTACAACATGACCATTTTCCAACTTAACTCTAAAAGTTGCATTCGGGAGGTTTTCTAAAACCTCGCCTTGCATTTCAATTCTGTCTTCTTTTGCCATTCTTTATCGCTCTCGCTCTCTATTAGGTGCTTAGCGTGGAAGCGCTGCGCCGCCTTTGAAATTAGCTTTCTTGAGCAAACTTTCATACTGATGTGACATCAAGTGTGATTGAACCTGAGCCATAAAATCCATTGTTACAACAACTATAATCAATAGTGATGTACCACCAAAGTAAAATGGCACATGGAATTTCAAAATCAAAAACTCAGGCAATAAACAAACTGCGGTGATATATAAAGCACCAATCAGCGTCAATCTACCCATAATACGATCAATATATTTCGCTGTTTGTTCACCTGGACGAATACCAGGAACAAACGCACCACTTTTCTTTAAGTTGTCCGCTGTTTCTTTAGGGTTAAAAACCAACGCCGTATAAAAGAAACAAAAGAACATAATCGCTGCAACGAAGAACAAAATGTACAAAGGTTGACCTGGGGACAACGTTGTTCCAATGTCTTTTAACCAAGACATGCTCTCATTACTACCAAACCAACCAGCCATTGTCGCTGGGAATAAAATAATACTTGAAGCAAAAATTGGTGGAATTACACCAGCCATGTTTAACTTCAATGGTAAATGACTAGTTTGACCACCCATTACCTTACGACCAACTTGTCGTTTAGCATAATTAACAGTAATTTTTCTTTGACCGCGTTCAACGAACACGACAAATCCTGTCACTAAAATCGTAGCTACGAACAAGAAAATCACAAACACTGGATTAAATGCACCGCTGCCAGCCAAATCCAATGTAGAGAAAATCGCATGCGGCAAGCCAGCAACAATACCCGCGAAAATAATAATTGAAATTCCATTACCAATTCCGCGCTCAGTAATTTGCTCACCAAGCCACATTAAAAACATCGTACCGCTAACTAAGGTTACTACCGCAGTTAGTCTAAACATCACACCCGGATCCAAAACAAGACCAGCTTGCGACTCAAGTGCAATTGCAATACCCAAAGCTTGGAAAGTCGCCAATAATACAGTGCCGTAGCGTGTGTATTTAGTAATTTGACGACGTCCAGCTTCACCTTCTTTTTTCAACTGCTCCATCTTTGGAGATACAACAGTTAACAACTGCATAATGATCGATGCAGAAATGTAAGGCATGATACCTAAAGCGAATACAGTAAATCTTGATAGCGCACCACCTGAAAACATATTAAACATGCCAAGAATGCCGCCACTTTGTGACTCAAATAACTTAGCTAATACGTCCGCATTAATTCCAGGAACTGGAATGTGTGCGCCTAAACGATAAACAATTAACGCTCCTAGAACAAAAAGCAGGCGACTCTTAAGTTCACCCGTTTTGCTAACAGCACCTAAAATACTATCGTTTGCCAAAACTTACTCTACGATCTTACCGCCAGCAGCTTCAAGAGCAGCACGGGCACCTTTAGTTAACAACAAACCTTGCACTGAAACTGCACGAGTTAAATCACCAGAAAGAAAAACCTTTGCTGATTTTGCAGTTCCAGGAATTACATTTGCAGCTTTCAATGCTAACAAATCAACTACATCAGCAGTTACTAACAACAATTCGCTAGTTCTAACATGCGCTGTATTTGCTTTAGTCAATGAAACGAAACCACGTTTTGGTAAACGGCGTTGCAAAGGCATTTGACCACCTTCGAAACCAACCTTATGAAAACCACCAGTACGTGATTTTTGACCTTTATGTCCGCGACCAGCAGTTTTACCAAAACCAGAACCAATACCACGACCAACGCGGCGACGTTCTTTTTTGCTGCCTTCAGCAGGAGAAATAGTATTTAATTTCATTATGCCTCTACCTTTAATAGATAGTGAACTGCATTAATCATGCCACGGTTAGCTGGAGTGTCTAACACTTCAACTGTGTGATGCATACGGCGTAAACCTAAGCCAGCAACACATGCGCGATGAGATGCAATTCTGCCAATTGTGCTTTTAATCAAAGTAACTTTAACTAAACTTGCTTCTTTATTTGCCTTAGCCATATTAGCCTCTAATCTCTTCTATACTTTTACCACGCTTCGCTGCAATTTCAGCTGGCGTATTCATAGATTGAAGACCATTCAATGTTGCACGGACAACGTTGTAAGGATTTGTAGAACCAATACATTTTGCTAACACATTGGTAATACCCATCACTTCAAAAATTGCGCGCATTGCACCACCAGCAATGATCCCAGTACCTTCAGATGCAGGCTGGATAAATACTTTAGCAGCGCCGTGTACACCAGTAACTGCGTGATGCAACGTGCCATTATTTAAGCTAACTTTAACCATTTCGCGACGCGCTTCATCCATAGCTTTTTGAACAGCCACTGGAACTTCACGTGCCTTGCCTTTACCCATACCTACAGCACCATCACCATCACCTACAACAGTAAGTGCTGCAAAACTCATAATACGACCACCCTTGACCACTTTGGTCACGCGGTTGACAGAGATCATTTTCTCGCGCAAACCATCGGTTTGCTGTTGTTCCATTTCTTTTGCCATCATCAACCCCGTGAGTTAGAAGGATAAGCCGTTTTCGCGCGCGGCTTCAGCCAACGCCTTAATACGACCGTGGTATTTATAACCTGAACGATCAAAAGCAACAGTAGTGATACCTGCGGCCTTTGCTTTTTCAGCAATACGTTTACCGATTACTGCAGCTGCAGCGACATTGCCACCGTTGGCCAAACTCTTACGAACCTCAGCTTCTAAAGTAGAAGCACTTGCTAGGACTTTATCGCCAGTTTCAGCAATAATTTGCGCATAGATATGACCGTTACTACGGTGCACACTAAGGCGCGTTACCTTCAATTCGGCGATTTTGGCACGGGTTTTACGTGCGCGACGCAGGCGTGAATTTACATTGTTCATGGCTTAAACCTTACTTCTTCTTGGTTTCTTTAATAATTACCACTTCATCTGAATAACGAACACCTTTACCTTTGTAAGGTTCTGGGGCACGGTATCCACGAATCTGCGCGGCAACCTGACCAACTACTTGTTTATCGGCACCCTTCAAAACAACTTCTGTTTGTGAAGGCGTTTCAACCGTAACACCAGCTGGCATCTTATGGCTAATAGGATGTGAGTATCCAAGCTCTAAGTTCAATGTAGTACCTTGTGCTTGCGCTTTGTAACCAACGCCAACCAAAGACAACTTACGAACAAAACCTTCAGATACACCTTGCACCATGTTAGCTACCAACGCACGCAATGTACCTGACATTGCACGTGAATGTTGACTATCATTAGCTGCTGCAAAAGTGATTACATCACCTTCGCGATTTAAGTTCACAGCGTTTGTTAGTGGATGAGACAACTTGCCCATCGGACCACTAACAGAAATACTTTCTGGACTTAGCACTACCTCAACTTTAGCTGGGATAGCGACTGGGTTTTTAGCTACACGAGACATTTTCGCTCCTTAAGCCACTACGCACAGCACTTCACCACCGATACCGGCAGCTGATGCTTTACGATCAGTCATCACACCCTTGGACGTAGACACAATGGTCACGCCTAGGCCATTCATTACCTTAGGAATATCTTGGCTACCACGGTAAACTCGAAGACCAGGCTTACTTACGCGGTCGATCTTCTCAATTACTGGTTGACCAGCATAATACTTAAGACTAATGCTCAATTGCGGTTTACCCTCAATCGCTTGCACAGCAAAGTCATCGATATAACCTTCATCTTTTAAAACAGCTGCAATAGCACATTTCAATTTTGAAGAAGGCATCGCAACAACAGGTTTATTTGTGCTTTGTGCATTACGTATGCGGGTAAGCATATCGGCAATGGGATCACTCATACTCATATCAAATTCCTCCGTTACCAGCTAGCTTTAGTGACGCCTGGCACTTCGCCACGCATCATTAATTCGCGCAATTTACTACGCGCAATGCCAAATTTACTAAACACACCACGTGGGCGACCAGTTAATGCGCAACGATTACGTAAGCGCACTGGGCTTGAATTACGTGGCAAACTTTGGAACTTCATACGCGCTTCACGGCGATCTTCAGCTGAAGCATTAACATCGTTAATGACAGCCAATAATTCAGCACGCTTCGCAGCGAACTTTTCTACCGTTTCGCGACGTTTTTGTTCGCGTTCAATCATACATGTCTTAGCCATGATGTCCTCAGTTTCTAAACGGGAAGCTAAATGCAGACAACAATGCACGAGCTTCATCGTCAGTTTTTGCTGTGGTTGTAATAGTGATGTTCATACCGCGAAGAGCATCAATCTTGTCATATTCAATTTCAGGGAAAATGATTTGTTCTTTTACACCCATGTTGTAATTGCCACGACCATCGAATGATTTCGCAGAAATACCGCGGAAGTCACGAATACGTGGAATTGCAACTGTTACCAAACGGTCAAGAAACTCATACATACGTTCACGACGTAGAGTCACTTTACAACCAACAGGATAATCATCACGGATCTTAAATGCCGCTACAGATTTTTTAGCTTTAGTAACGATCGGCTTTTGACCTGCAATTTTTTGCATGTCATCAACAGCGTTTTCCATCACTTTTTTATCTGCAACCGCTTCGCCAACACCCATATTCAGAGTAATTTTTTCGATGCGCGGCACTTCCATAGCTGACTTATAACCGAACTGTTCGGTCATCGCCTTAACTACCGTGTCTTTATAAAAATCTTTTAAACGAGCCATTTGTTTTCCTATGCCTCTCGCTCTTATGCGTCAACAACTTCGCCGCTTGATTTGAATACACGAACTTTACGTCCATCTTCAAGCGTCTTGATGCCAACACGGTCACCCTTTTGGGTGGCATGGTTAAACAAAGCAACATTAGAGATATCTACTGGCATCTCTTTATTGATGATTCCACCCACCACACCCCTCATAGGATTTGGCTTAGCGTGCTTCTTCACCATGTTTGCACCCTCGACAACCACATGACCAGTATCCAAAACTTGAAGTACTGTGCCACGCTTGCCCTTATCCTTACCTGTGTTAAGGATAACTTCATCACCTTTACGAATCTTATTCATTTAGCAATTCCTTACAAAACTTCTGGCGCTAATGAAACGATCTTCATGAAACGCTCACCACGCAACTCACGTGTGACCGGTCCGAAAATACGAGTGCCGATAGGCTCTAGCTTATTGTTTAGCAATACAGCTGCATTGCTGTCGAACTTAACTAATGAGCCGTCTGCACGACGAACACCTTTAGCAGTACGCACAACAACTGCGCTATAAACTTCGCCTTTCTTGACGCGACCACGAGGAGCAGCATCTTTGATGCTGACCTTGATTACATCGCCAATACTGGCGTAACGACGCTTAGATCCGCCCAACACTTTGATACACATTACAGAACGTGCACCAGTGTTATCGGCAACATCTAGCCGAGATTGCATTTGAATCATGAGAATAATCTCCAACTTAATCCGTTAAACCAACACCAGCCGCTTGTCATTCACGGCCGACAGCACTACGGTCAGTATTGGGGCGCTAGCTAAGACAAAAAGCCACGAGCGCCGAAAAGTCCAACATTGTATATTGCATTCAGTACGAATGCAATATGTATTACACGCCTACTGACTTAGAAACGATCTTGCTTACTTTCCAAGTTTTTGTTTTTGAAAGTGGGCGAGATTCTTCAATCACCACCAAATCACCTTCTTTACATTCGTTTGTTTCGTCGTGCGCATGGAATTTGTTTGAACGGCGAATAACCTTACCAATTAAAGGATGCTTCACTTTACGTTCAACTAAAACCGTTACAGTTTTATCCATTTTGTCACTAACTACTCGACCGCTTAATGTACGGACGACTTTATTTTGCGTTTCGCTACTCATAATCACTCCGATTAAGCTGATTTAACGTCAGAAGACTTTAATTTTTCAGCAAGTACCGTGCGCAATCTTGCCACATCACGGCGCACTTTACGAATTTGGTCAACTTTGTTGAACTGTTGAGTTGCTAGTTGCATGCGCATAGAAAACTGTGCGCGGCGCAAATCTAGCAATTCATTGTTTAACTCGTCTACCGATTTAGCTCTTAATTCGACTGCTTTCATCATTAACCTCCAACGTGACGTGTTGCAAATGTTGTTTCAATTGGCAATTTAGCAGCTGCCAATTTGAACGCTTCACGCGCCAACTCTTCACTCACACCGTCCATTTCATACAGCATTTTGCCTGGTTGGATTTGAGCTACGTAGTACTCTGTACTACCTTTACCGTTACCCATACGAACTTCAGCTGGCTTCTTAGAAATTGGCTGATCAGGAAAAATACGAATCCATACGCGACCACCACGTTTAATATGACGAGTCATCACGCGACGAGCAGCTTCAATTTGACGCGCTGTTAGACGACCACGTCCAACAGCTTTCAAACCGAACTCGCCAAAACTTACTTTGTTACCCGTAGTTGCAATGCCTTTATTACGGCCTTTTTGCATCTTACGGAATTTTTGTCTAGCTGGCTGTAGCATTTTTTGCCCCCGACTTTCTTACTTTCTTTTCTGGTTCAGCGACTGGTGCAACTGCAGGCTGTTCACCTTTGTTGTCAAACACTTCGCCTTTGAATACCCAAACTTTGATACCGATAATCCCGTATGTTGTTAGAGCTTCTGCAACACCGTAATCAATATCAGCACGTAAAGTATGAAGTGGCACACGACCTTCGCGATACCATTCAGTACGAGCAATTTCAATACCGTTCAAACGGCCTGAACTCATAATCTTGATACCTTGAGCGCCCAAACGCATTGCGTTTTGCATCGCACGTTTCATCGCACGACGGAACATCACACGCTTTTCTAATTGCTGAGCAATGCTCTGTGCAATCAATGTAGCGTCGATTTCTGGCTTACGCACTTCTTCAATATTCAAATGAACAGGAACACCCATTAAACCTTGAATGCTAGAGCGTAAAGTTTCAATATCTTCACCCTTCTTACCAATCACGATACCTGGACGTGCACTGTAGATTGTAATTTTTGCGTTCTTTGCAGGACGCTCAATCACGATCTTGCTTACAGCAGCGTGTGCTAGCTTCTTGTTAAGGAACTCACGAACCTTAATGTCGCTATTCAACATTGCTGGGAAATTTTTGCTGTTGGCATACCAACGTGATGTCCAGTTCTTTTGGACGCTCAGACGTAAACCAATTGGATGAATTTTCTGACCCATAACGATTCCTTTAGTTACCCACTGTCACGTTAATGTGACAAGTTGGTTTGGTAATGCGACCAGCGCGACCTTTAGCACGAGCACGGATACGCTTAAGAACAATACCTTTATCAACGTAAATCGAAGTTACCTTCAACTCATCAATATCAGCGCCATTGTTGTGTTCTGCGTTAGCAATCGCTGACTCCAACACTTTCTTGATAATCTCCGCACCCTTTTTAGGTGAGAATTGCAAGATGTTAAGTGCGTAATCAACTTTTTTACCGCGCACCATATCAGCCACTAAGCGAGCCTTTTGTGGGGACAGATGAACACCTTTTAATACTGCAGATACTTGCATCGTCATCTCCTACTTCTTAGCTTTCTTATCGGCGATATGACCCTTGAATGTACGAGTTAACGCAAATTCACCGAGCTTATGACCAACCATGTTTTCTGAAATCAACACAGGTACGTGCTGCTTACCGTTATGAACCGCAATGGTTAAACCAATAAAATCAGGCAAGATTGTTGAGCGACGTGACCAAGTTTTAATTGGTTTACGATCACGGGTTTCAACCGCTTTCTCAACTTTTTTTGCCAAATGACCATCGATAAATGGGCCTTTTTTAATTGAACGTGCCATATTGATTACCTCTTATTCGCAGGACGGCGTGAAACACGCATATTGTCAGTGCGCTTGTTACTACGGGTACGATAACCCTTAGTTGGCGTACCCCATGGGCTCACTGGATTCATACCAGCAGCTGTTTTACCTTCACCACCACCGTGCGGGTGATCAACAGGGTTCATTACAACACCACGAACTGTTGGGCGAACACCGCGCCAGCGCATCGCACCAGCTTTACCGATTGAACGCAATGAATGTTCTTCATTACCAACTTCACCGAGCGTTGCTTTGCAATCAACGTGTACACGACGAACTTCACCAGAACGTAGACGCAACTGAGCGTAGCTACCTTCTCTAGCAAGAAGCTGTACAGATGTACCAGCTGAACGTGCAATTTGAGCACCTTTACCAGGTTGCAACTCGATACAATGAATCGTGCTACCCACTGGGATGTTGCGTAGTGGTAATGCGTTACCTACTTTAATAGGCGCATCAGAACCACTTACCAATTGCATACCAGCAGAAACACCACGTGGAGCGATAATGTAACGACGCTCACCATCCGCATAGCACAACAATGCAATGTGTGCGCTACGGTTAGGATCGTATTCAATACGCTCAACGTTAGCTGGAATACCATCTTTGTTACGACGGAAGTCTACAAGACGGTAATGTTGTTTATGACCGCCACCTTGGTGACGAATCGTGATACGGCCGTTGTTGTTACGACCAGCATTTTTACTTTGCTTCTCCAGCAGGGGCGCATGGGGCTTGCCCTTATGTAGATCAGGTGTTACCACCTTTACTACGGCGCGCCGACCTGGTGAAGTTGGCTTGACTTTAATCAGTGCCATAATTTCTCCTATTCGCCCGCTGCAAAATTAATTTCTTGGCCTGGCTTTAAGCTTACATAAGCTTTCTTCCAGTCTTTACGGCGACCCATAACGCGTCCCGCACGCTTTTCCTTGCCTTTAACGTTGGCAACAGTTACAGCTTCAACCTCTACTTTAAAAACCATTTCTACAGCGGCTTTAATTTCAGGCTTAGTTGCATCTGTACGAACTCTAAACGCAATTTGTTGATACTTATCAGCAACCATTGTTGCTTTTTCAGTAATCTGTGGAGCCAAAATAACTTGCAGTAAGCGGTCTTGGATCTTCACTACATTAAGATTTTCACTCATGCTAGCATCTCCTCAAGTTTCTTAACTGCAGCAGTTGTAGCCACCACGTTAGGGAAGCGCACTAAGCTGACAGGGTCAACATACTGAGCTTCAACAACCAATACGTTTGGAATGTTACGTGCTGATAGGTATAAGTTTTCATCAAAACCATCCACCAACAACAACACACCATCAGCAAAACATCAACCTTTGATTTTCTCAACCAAGTTTTTCGTTTTAGGCGTATAAACACTAAACTCTTCAAACACAGATAAACGTGCTTGACGAATTAATTCTGAAAGGATTGTGCACATACCAGCACGGTAAGCCTTACGGTTTACTTTATGGCTGAAGTTTTCGTCAGGGCTATTAGGGAAAGCACGACCACCTCCACGCCAAATCGGGCTAGAACTCATACCTGAACGCGCACGGCCTGTACCTTTTTGGTTCCATGGCTTGTGCGTTGTATGGCTAACATTTCCGCGACCCAATTGAGCACGCGTAGCAGTACGAGCATTCGCTTGGTATGCAACAACAACTTGATGCACCAAAGCTTCATTGAACTCGCGACCAAAAGTCACTTCAGATAACTGAACTGATGACTTAGTTGGCTTACCGCTTTTATCGATTAATTTAATTTCCATTATTTAACCGCCTTTGCTTTTACAGCTGGACGAACAACTACGTCACCGCCTTTAGAGCCTGGAATAGCACCTTTAATCAACAGCAGGTTACGCTCAGCATCTACACGAACGATTTCTAGGTTCTGTGTAGTTACTTTTACAGCACCCAAATGACCAGGCATACGTTTACCAGGGAAAACACGGCCTGGATCTTGCGCCATACCGATAGAACCTGGAACGTTATGTGATCTTGAGTTACCGTGAGATGCACGATTTGATGAAAAGTGATGACGCTTAATTGCGCCAGCGAAACCCTTACCAAGCGATGTGCCAGTTACATCAACTAACTGACCAGCTTGGAAAATGTCCACAGTGATAGTTGCACCAGCAGTGTAGTTTGCTAGCACATCATCAGTCACAGAGAATTCTTGAATACCAGCACCTGGTACAGAGCCTGACTTAGCATAATGCCCAGTCAATGCACTGTTGATGCGGCTTGCACGGCGTTCACCGTAGGCAACTTGAAGGCCTGTATAGCCATCAGTTTCGACCGTCTTAATTTGTGTCACGCGGTTAGGCACAACTTCCAACACTGTTACCGGGACGCTTGCGCCATCCTCAGTAAACAGGCGGGTCATACCTACCTTGCGACCAATAAGCCCTAAGCTCATGATCGTTTCCTTATTATTTAGTTACAAAGCCGATTACAATTGACCGACTTCTTTGAAAGAGCGCGGATTATACCGAACTCTCGGTTACTTTACAACTTTAAATCTGAGACTGCCTTTTATAGCTTAATCTCAACATCCACACCTGCTGGCAAATCTAACTTCATTAACGCATCAACAGTTTTATCAGTTGGATCAACAATATCCATTAAACGTTGATGTGTACGAATTTCGAATTGATCACGCGATGTTTTATTCACGTGCGGTGAACGCAAAATGTCAAAACGTTCGATACGTGTTGGCAAAGGTACAGGACCTTTTACAACAGCGCCTGTGCGCTTTGCTGTTTCGACGATCTCTTGAGCTGACTGATCAATCAAGCGATAGTCAAAAGCTTTTAAGCGGATACGGATTTTTTGATTTTGCATTTTATTGCCTTTCTAAAGAGCGAAATGGCGGGGGTAAGCCCGCCATTTAATTTAACTACTAATTATTTAGCACTTTTGCTTCTTATTGATTACTCAATAATTTTAGCAACAACACCAGCACCAACAGTACGGCCACCTTCACGAATAGCGAAGCGTAAACCTTCTTCCATCGCGATCGGAGCAATCAATTGTACTGTGATTGATACGTTATCACCTGGCATTACCATTTCTGTACCTGCTGGCAATTCAACTGCACCAGTCACGTCTGTTGTA
>JBEIDM010000007.1:0-20791 GCA_040383445.1 Candidatus Methylopumilus sp.
CACTGAGAATAAACCTTCCACTCAAATTGAAGCGCAAAAAGGTCAAATCTCCAGCAATGGAGAACAAGTAGAATTTAATAATAAAGTGGTGGTATTCAAACAAGCCAACGCTAATCGTCCGGATGTAAGACTAACAACAGACTATTTAAGAATATTTGCCAAGCAAGAAATTGCAAAAACAGATAGTGCAGTAGTCATTACACAGGGCTCAAAAACAGTCATTCGTGGCACGGGAATGATTTATGACAAAGGGCAAGAAACATTTACATTGCTTAAGAATGTTAAAGTGCATTACGAGAAACCTGCATCAATAAAGACTGAATCGCCCAACAAAAAAGCGAATGGAAAAGACACTGCTTTACAACATAAAAATAAACCCAGCAAAATACCAGCTGACACTAAGAAAAAGAAGCGTTAACTCGGAGAAATTATGCGTAAATTTCAGCTCTACTTAATCACATTTGTATTAAGTATATTTTCATTCATCTCTCATGCTGAAAAAGCAGATAAAGATCAGCCTATCGAGCTAGAGGCAGATACTGTGACAATGAATGATGCTAAAAAAACCAGCATCTACACAGGAAATGTGATTTTAACCCAAGGGACATTGGTGATTCATGCCGACAAGTTAGTGGTTCGTGAAGACGCAGGCGGATTCCAACATGGCACTTCTTACGGCAACCCTACTACTTTCAAGCAAAAACGTGAAGGTAAAAATGAATATATGGAAGGTAGTGCTGAGCGTATTGAGTACGATGGCCGCATGGATAAAATCCAGCTTTATACCAAAGCTTGGGTAAAGCGTGCAGAGGATATCGTGCATGGCGACTACATCATGTATGACGCAAATGCTGAATATTCAGAAGTAATTGGTGGCGGCCCTAAATCTGCGACTAGCGCAACACCTACAGGTCGCGTAAAAGCGATTATTCAACCAAAAAATAAATCTGTTACGACCGACAATCCCGTTAAAACAAATTAAGAATACGGCAAAAAATGAGCGAACTGATTGTACAAAATTTACGCAAACAATATAAAGCGCGCACTGTTGTTCAAGATATTTCATTGAAAATTGATAGTGGTGAAGTAGTTGGCTTATTAGGCCCAAATGGCGCAGGCAAAACAACTAGCTTTTATATGATTGTAGGCTTAGTACCATCTGATGCTGGACACATTATCCTTAACCAAAAAGACATTAGTCGCTTACCTATCCATCAGCGTTCAAAAATGGGGCTTTCTTACCTTCCCCAAGAACCATCTATCTTTAGAAAGATGACTGTTGCTGAAAATATTTTAGCCATATTAGAACTCAAAGAGTTAACTGACGAAGCTAAAGAGCAAAAACTTGAAACACTGTTAAACGATTTACACATCACACACATTCGAAATAGTTTAGCGCTGAGCTTATCTGGCGGCGAAAGACGTCGCGTTGAAATTGCACGATGCCTAGCGAATGATCCGAGCTTTATCTTATTAGATGAACCATTCGCCGGTATTGATCCAATTGCCGTCATTGATATTCAAAAAATCATTCGCCTACTGAAAAAACGCAATATTGGGGTACTCATTACAGACCATAATGTTAGAGAAACTTTAGGCATTTGTGATCGCGCTTATATTGTGAATGAGGGACGGGTGTTTGCATCAGGAACACCAACAGAAATCATCAATAACCCAAGTGTAAGAGAAGTTTACCTCGGTCAGGATTTCAGACTTTAATGAAATCCATTTTCGCGATTGCGTTATGAAACAAAGCTTACAACTTAAGTTTTCACAAAACCTAGCGTTAACACCGCAGCTGCAACAATCAATTCGCTTATTGCAGCTCTCATCACAAGAGCTTAACCAAGAATTAGAAACCATCTTGCAAGAAAATCCGCTACTAGAGCGGACAGACAAAAATGATGATGGATCAGAAAATACTGAGTTTTTCAGCCCTAGCCATCAAACGTTAGAAACAAGTGCATCAAAAGAAACAGCAGAGTCATCGCAGCAAGATTATCCACAAGACTTCACTGGGGACGAGTATTTTGGTGTCAGCAGTCATCAACGATGGGAAGAAAATAATCATAATGACGACGATGGCGATTACACTTTTCAAGAAGCTGAAGCACCAACACTTCGAGAACATTTAATTAGCCAGCTTCATTTGATGCAGCTTTCTGAGCGCGATCAAACGCTCTCACAGTATTTGGTTGATGCTATCAATGAAGATGGTTATTTGGAGCAGTCTTTAGAAGAGCTTAGTGAACTATTACCAGAAGAACTGGAGATTGATTTGCTAGAGCTACAAACAGCACTTAAACATATCCAACATTTGGATCCGATAGGCGTTGGCGCAAGAAACTTATCTGAATGTTTAGCACTTCAACTGCAGATGCTTTCAGAAGACACCCCTAATAGGAATATTGCAATTACCGTTGCCGAGCATCACTTGCCTGCACTCGCATCCAGAGATTATGCAAAATTAAAAAAACTATTACATTGTAATGACGAGACATTGAGGTCTGTTCAACATATACTTAAAACACTGAACCCAAGACCAGGTGCGAACTTTAGCAAAATTGCTTCAGGGCACTATATTCAACATGAAATCATAGTTAAAAAAATACGTGGCGTATGGTTAGCTAGCTTGAATGATGATGTAGTGCCAAAATTACGTATCAACGAAATGTATGCCAATATATTAAAGCGTAATCGTGGCAGCTCAAGTCAATACTTAAGCAGTCAAATTCAAGAAGCTAAATGGATGATTAAAAATATCCAACAACGCTTTTCAACAATCCTAAGAGTGTCACAAGCGATTGTTGATCAGCAAATAAACTTTTTCGAACATGGCGATATCGCCATGCGACCTCTTGTATTAAGAGAGATTGCTGACGAACTTGATTTACACGAGTCTACGATTTCTAGAGTTACAACAAGAAAGTATATGCTTACACCGCGCGGGGTTTACGAGCTGAAATATTTCTTTGGTAGCCACGTAGCAACAGAGGCTGGTGGTGCTTGTTCAGCAACTGCAATTCGCGCACTAATTAAAAAAATGATTGCAGAAGAAAATCCTAAAAAGCCGCTTTCAGATAATCAACTGACTGAAGTGCTAAGCAAACAAGGTATCGTTGTCGCAAGAAGAACGATAGCCAAGTACCGCGAGTCTCTCAATATACCCGCGGCTAACCAACGCAAATCTTTGTAAGATTTGCATAACCACCAAGAGGAGTTAATCATGAACTTACATTTAACTGGGCACCATTTAGAAATCACTCCTTCATTACGTGAATATATCGAGAGCAAACTGTCTAAGCTAAGCAATCATTTTGACCATATGATTGATGTAAAAGTGACTTTAACGGTGGAAAAATTGGTTCAGAAAGTTGAAGCAACCATTCATGTTCCAGGCAACGATTTGCATGCTGAATCTAGCGATGAGAATATGTATAGCGCAATCGATTTATTAGCTGATAAATTAGATCGCCAAGTGTTGAAGTACAAAGAAAAACATACTGACCATCACAAAGCAAATGGTGCAGTAAAACATCAAGCAGCCGAGTAATTTTATTTAATTTAGCAGGTTAAGAAGATGGCCGAAATTAGCGTAAATCAGCTCTACCAAGATACTCGCAAAAAACTCAAATTGACCTGGGTAGCCGGGAAGTCTGGTGGAGATAATGCACTTACTAGCGAAACTGTATCTAAACCTTCGCTAGCGCTAATCGGCCATCTTAATTTTGTGCATCCCAACCGCGTGCAAGTCTTAGGCTGTGCCGAAATGGATTACTTGCGAGGATTAAATAGCATTGAGCTACAAGTCGCGATTAAAAACTTATTCTCGACAGACTTAGCCGGCATTATTGTTGCAAACGGCGAAAAAGCGCCTCCGGAATTAATAGAAGCAGCAGACACTTACCAAACACCACTATTCACCTCTCCATTACGCAGTCCTGGCTTAATGGATATCTTAAGCCATTACTTAGCGCAAGCCGTTGCTGAATCAACAAGTGCTCATGGCGTATTTATCGAAGTTCAAGGATTCGGTGTGCTGATTAAAGGCAGCCCTGCAATTGGTAAAAGCGAATTGGCACTTGAATTAATTTCACGCGGACATCGTTTAGTTGCTGACGACATCGTCGATTTTTATCGCGTATCTCCAGAAAGAGTAGAAGGTCGATGTCCAGCTTTACTTCAAGACTTTTTAGAAGTGCGTGGTTTGGGCATTTTAAATATACGTGCACTGTTTGGTGATAGCTCTGTCAAACCAACCAAGCCACTCGATTTAATTATTCAATTGGAAATGGCTGATTTAATGGAGCCGCAACTATTAGATAGGCTAAATATTAAATCACAACATGAAGTGGTCTTAGGTGTGCGCATCCCTAAGGTTGTTATTCCAGTTGCAGCAGGCCGTAACATTGCTGTCCTAATGGAAGTTGCTGTACGCAATCACATGCTGTTATTACGTGGCGTTAATGGCACCAAACAATTTATGGAGCGCCAACAGCGCGAAATTAAAAACAATTTAAAAGCAACGAGCAAAAAATAATATGCAACTGATTATCGTGACTGGGCTATCAGGCTCCGGAAAAAGCGTAGTCCTCAAAGCTCTTGAGGATACAGGCTATTATTGTGTTGATAATCTGCCGGCAACGCTCTTGCCGCAAATTGTTGAGAATCTAAAAGGGATCCAAAAGCTTGTTGCCATTAGCACTGATACGCGAAGCGCCGCACTTGAAGCTTTACCTGAAAATATCCAAAAATTAAAAGCGCAAGGCATTAGCGTTCAGGTTTTATTTTTAGAATCGACCACTGAAAGTTTGGTAAAACGCTTCAGTGAAACACGCCGTCGCCACCCACTCAGTAGCGGAGAAATGACGCTTGCTGAAAGCATTAAACAAGAACGTACTTTACTAGCACCGCTAGCTGAACTTGGTCACCATATAGATACCAGCGATTTAAGTGCCAACACTTTACGTGGCTGGGTTAAAGATTTTGTAGCGCATGAAAACAGTAGCATTACTTTATTGTTTGCTTCTTTTGGTTTTAAACACGGCATTCCTCTTGATGCAGATTTCGTATTTGATGTACGTTGTTTACCTAACCCACATTACGATCCAGTTCTCCGGCCAATGACTGGCAGGGATGCGCCAGTAAAGGCTTTTTTAGAAAAAGAACCGCTAGTTCACGACATGTATCAAGACATTCAAAATTTTGTTACACGTTGGCTGCCAAGCTTCATATTAGAAAATCGTAGCTACCTAACAATTGCGGTTGGCTGCACTGGCGGTCAACATCGTTCCGTACACATTGTTGAAGAGTTAGGTAAACATTTTTCAAAACAAAATCAGCAAGTATTAATTAGGCATAGAGAATTGGAATTGTCATTATGATCGGTATCATGATTGTCGCTCACGGCAAGCTCGGGGAAAGCCTCATTGATTGCGCGACCCACGTCATGGGAAGTAAACCTCCATTACTGCAACAATTTGGCATCGAAACTAAAGATGATCCAACGGTTATTTTGCCAGCCATGCAAAAAATGGTCGCCGAATTAGATGAAGGCGATGGCGTATTAATCCTATCTGATATTTATGGAGCTACGCCTTGTAACATCGTTGGTAAATTACTTAAACCCAATTATGTTGAAGGTATTGCAGGGGTTAATTTACCTATGCTCGTCCGAGCACTCACTTATCGAAATGGCGACATTACAAAACTTGCTGAAAAGGCATTGAGTGGCGGACAAGAAGGGGTAATTAATTTTACAGAAGAAGTGTGTAAGGAAATGACTAGATGAAACAAGAAATAGAAATCATCAATAAACTCGGTTTGCACGCAAGAGCTTCAACAAAACTTACACAAACTGCTAGTCAATTTTCTAGCGAAATTTTTATCGAGCGTAATGGCCGCAGAGTGAATGCAAAAAGCATCATGGGTGTCATGATGCTAGCAGCAAGCAAAGGCAGCATCGTCACACTGGAAGCAAATGGTGCGGATGAAGCTACAGCAATGGATGCGCTACTTGCTTTAATTAATAATCGATTTGGTGAGCCGGAATAATGAGCTTTGCAATTCATGGCGTAGGAGTTTCAAGCGGCATTGCTATTGGCCATGCACACTTGGTTTCGCACGCACTATTAGAGGTCGTACACTACCGCGTCCCCGCCGAACTCATTGATCAAGAAATTGCTCGATTTGATCAAGCAATTCAAACGGTCAGCCAGGATTTAGAGACAGTACGTGCACAATTACCAAGCCGTGCACCAGCTGAACTTTCAGCATTCATCAGCACGCATTTGATGATACTGAACGACCACACTTTAGCTGAAGATCCTAAAAAAATTATTCAAAGTGACCGTTGCAATGCCGAATGGGCTATTAAGCAACAAATGGAATTCATCGTCGAGCAATTCGACCAAATTGAAGATGAATATCTACGCGAACGTAAACATGACGTAATTCAAGTTGTTGAAAGAATCATCAAAGTTTTACTTGGTCGCCCTAGCCAAGTACCACTTCTAGAGCAAGAAAAAGCCATTATTTTAGTTGCTCATGACATCTCACCAGCTGATGCAATTCAGTTTAAACAACACCAATTTGCCGCTTTTGTTACCGATGTTGGTGGAGCAACTTCACATACAGCTATTCTTGCGCGCAGTTTAAATATTCCGTCTATTGTTGCACTGCAGCGTGCTCGAGCCTTAATCCATGATGGCGAATTAATCATTGTCGATGGTACCCAAGGTGTCGTCATCGTTGACCCTGATAAAGACGCATTAGCAGAATACAAACTCCGACAAGAGCAGTGGGAACTTGAGCAGCAAAAACTCAAGCGCATTAAGCTCAACAAAGCAGTCACCCTAGACGGAACTGCCATTGATTTGTTCGCCAACATTGAAGTCCCTGAAGATATCGTTCAGGTAAAAGCTTCTGGCGCAGCGGGCATTGGTCTATACAGAACAGAATTCTTATTCATGAATAGACGTGAGGCGCCTAATGAAGAAGAACAGTTTGAGGCTTATCGTACCGTCGCCGAGAAAATGGATGGCAAGCCTGTAACAATTCGTACATTAGACTTAGGTGCCGATAAAGAGGTTAATGCTGATACGGAACGCAGTTGCACCAACCCAGCATTAGGTTTGCGTGCCATTAGATTATGTCTAGCTGAACCGCAAATGTTTCACACTCAGCTACGTGCGTTATTGCGCGCAACTGCATTTGGTAATATCCAAATCTTGATTCCAATGCTGTCATCAATTACAGAACTACGTCAAACAAAACTACTCATTGAACGGGCCAAACAAAGTTTACGTGTACAAAAAATTGCATTTAATGAAAATGTTCAGATTGGTGGCATGATAGAAATCCCAGCGGCCGCATTATGCGCAGAAGTATTTGCAAAAGAACTCGATTTTCTATCGATTGGCACTAACGATTTAATTCAATATTCACTTGCGATTGATCGTACAGACGACGCTGTTTCACATCTTTACAACCCAGTACATCCAGCCATTTTAAAACTCATTGAAAT
Source organism: Candidatus Methylopumilus sp. (assembly GCA_040383445.1). Taxonomy (GTDB): domain Bacteria; phylum Pseudomonadota; class Gammaproteobacteria; order Burkholderiales; family Methylophilaceae; genus Methylopumilus_A. Next base: position 7,526 of record JBEIDM010000007.1, read on the forward strand.
GACCATTAAAGCTGGCTTAAAACTAGGCAAGAAAGTATCCGTTTGTGGTGAGATGGCTGGTGATGCAAAACTCACGCGCTTATTATTAGGTTTTGGTTTACGTCAATTCTCTATGCACCCATCTCATATCTTGAGCGTGAAGCATCAAGTATTACAAAGCAACTTAGAAAAACTTAAACCTGCCGCACGTAAAATTTTAGGATGCCAAGATAGCGATAAGATTGAACCTTTAATACAAAAAATGAATCTCTAATTTGTGTACTGAATATTAGTACATGATCACTCTCGATAAGCACAACCTGATAGACATCATAAGGATTTTGAATTGACCTCAAATAACCCATTACTAGACTTTTCTGGTTTACCTAAATTCGACCAAGTCAAAGCTGAGCATGTAACGCCAGCCATTACTCACTTGCTTGAAAATGGCAGATTACTGATTGAAAAACTTGCCACAGAAAATCAAGAACCAACATGGGATAATTTCGCTAAGCCATTAGAAGATATGGAAGAGCATATTTCTCGTGCGTGGTCACAAGTCGGTCACATGAATGCTGTAGTCAATTCTCCAGAGCTACGTGAAGCCTATAACGCCAGCCTTCCTAAACTCACTGATTTCTATTCAGACCTCTCACAAGATGAACGTTTATATGCAAAATTCCGCGCACTAAAAAACAGCGATGGATTTTCTAAACTGACTGCTGCACAAAAGAAAATTGTTGAAAATGAAGTGCGGGATTTTCGTTTAGGCGGTGCTGAGTTAGCTGAATCAGAAAAAATTCGTTTTAAAGCAATTCAAGAATCTCTCTCAAAACTCACCACTAAGTTTGAAGAAAACTTAATGGACACCACGAACGATTTTGCACACTTCGTGGAAGATGCTGCAGACTTAAAAGGTGTTCCTGAAGATGCCATCCAAGCTGCACACGAAGCTGCGCAAGCTGTTAAAAAAACAGGCTACAAATTCACACTTCATTTCCCTTCTTACATGCCAGTTTTACAGTACGGAGAAAAGCGTGAACTACGCGAACTACTCTATCGCGCTTACGCCACAAGAGCTTCTGAATTTGGCAAGCTTGAGTGGGATAATACCACCCTCATTAGTGAAATTCTTAAATTACGTTTAGAAGCTGCGACATTATTGGGCTTTAGAAATTATGCAGAAATGTCTCTTGCAACCAAGATGGCTGATACACCCAAAGAGGTCATTGCATTCTTAGATAATCTTGCTCAACGTGCAAAACCATTTGCACGGCAAGATATGAAAGAGCTGACTGAGTATGCTGCTAAATTAGGTATTCACGATATGCAGGCATGGGATGTTGCGTTTGTCTCTGAAAAATTGCGTGAGGATAAATATGCGTTTTCAGATCAAGAAGTAAAACAGTATTTTCCAGAAGCGCAAGTGCTCAAAGGCTTATTCAAAGTTGTAGAAACCATCTTTGGGGTACATGTTAAAAAATCTGATGCGCCAGTTTGGCACCCAGATGCTGCTTTTTATGAAATCAACGATCAACACGGAAAGCCTGTTGGCCAGTTCTATTTAGATCTTTATGCACGTAACAACAAACGTGGTGGCGCATGGATGGATGAGGCGATTACCCGCCGCAAAAAAGGCAATCAAATTGAAACGCCAGTTGCATTCTTAACCTGTAACTTTTCAGCGCCTGTTGGTGGTAAACCAGCCTTATTTACCCACGATGAAGTGATCACTATGTTCCACGAATTTGGTCATGGTTTACATCACATGCTCACCAAGGTAGAAGAATATGGGGTGTCTGGTATTAAAGGAGTTGAATGAGATGCGGTTGAGCTTCCTAGTCAATTTATGGAGAACTTCTGTTGGGAGTGGGACGTACTTCGTCACATGACCAAACATGTTGATACTGGCGAACAATTACCTCGTGAATTATTCGAGAAAATGGTTGCTGCTAAAAACTTCCAAGCAGGCATGCAAACCGTCAGACAAATTGAATTTTCAATGTTTGATATGCGCTTACATGGCGAATTTGATCCTCATGGCAAAGCAAGCTCATTAGACCTTATTGAACAAATTCGTGATGAAGTGGCAGTTGTGCGCCCACCAAAATTCAATCGCTTCCCTAACGGTTTCTCTCATATCTTTGCAGGGGGATATGCAGCGGGCTATTACAGCTATAAATGGGCAGAGGTCTTATCTGCGGATGCTTATAGTATGTTTGAAGAAAACGGTGTGCTAAGCGCAGAAACTGGTCAACGTTTTTGGCACGAAATTCTGTCACAAGGTGGTTCACGCCCAGCACTCGAATCATTCGTTGCTTTTCGTGGCCGGGCACCAGATATTGAAGCCTTGCTTCGCCATAACGGAATGACTGCTCAATAATGAAAATAGCTACGTGGAATGTTAACTCCCTCAATGTCCGTCTGCCCCATGTGCTAGATTGGATTGAAGCAAACAAACCAGACGCATTATGTCTTCAGGAAACCAAGCAAGAAGATATAAAATTTCCTTACGACGCACTTAAGGAAGCGGGTTACAACGCCATTCATACTGGGCAAAAAACTTATAACGGCGTGGCGATTCTAAGCCCTCATGAGATGACTGATGTTCATACTGGTATTCCAAATTTTGCGGATGAACAAAAACGTCTGATTGCCGCCACAATTAATGGTGTTCGTATCGTTTGTGTTTACATTCCTAACGGACAAGCTGTCGATTCAGATAAATATCAATACAAACTCAGTTGGCTCGAAGCTTTCACGCCCTGGCTACAAACTGAAATCGCAAAATACCCGAAACTTGCACTACTTGGTGACTACAATATTGCGCCGGAAGATATTGATTGCCATGACCCGGCCGCATGGGTTGGTCAGGTATTAGTGAGCCCTAGAGAGCGAGATGCTTTCAAAAAGCTGATTCAATTAGGTCTAGAAGACAGCTTCCGCCTGTTTGATAAAAATGAAGGTCAATTTAGTTGGTGGGATTATCGTATGGCCGGTTTTAGACGCAATCTCGGCATGCGTATTGACCACATTCTTATCACACCCGCACTCAAAGAAATCAGTAACGCAAGTTATATTGATAAAGCACCTCGCAAATTAGAACGTCCAAGTGATCACACGCCTGTCGTTTTAGAGATGGCAGTGTAATGACCATTAGCTGGGTTGAAGCTGGCGCCACACACAGTGGGCGTTGGCAATCCGAAGCAGGGGTTGCTGCACCAAAGAAAGTTTTAGTCGCTGATGACACCATCACCGCCGATACTGCTTATCGACTAGCTTGTGAGGGCACTGCAATTTTATGGCGGGGTGATTTTCATAACGGTCGACAACTTTTACAAGCAATGGCGCGTCGTTGCGATAACAAAAGTCCATCCAAAAAATCAGCAAAAAAGCGTAAAGAAGAGATCGCACCAGAAACCCCTGCAAATGCATTTCATATGCACAGACTTGCACAGGCACAAAGAGCACGCATATTAGGTATGCTGCTAATTGAAGTTGATCAGGGCTACCAAATAAGGCTCAAGCGCGCACCCGATGTTGCACTTGCTTGCAACGAAGCTTATGGTCCATTTAAGAAGCCATTCGTCGTTTCAATGCGCGAATTGCAAGGTTTGGTCGGTGCACATGAGTGGCGAAAAAAAGGTGTATTTATCCACACACTGGATGCCAATATTCATCCGCACTACGGCGTGTTTTCTCCAATACGTGGTGAATACCTAGAACTGATTGCTAAAGCACCATTACCTAATACTGAACTCGCTTTCGATATCGGCACGGGTACGGGTGTGATTGCTGCACTCCTAGCAAAACGTGGTATCAAAAAAATTATTGCAACAGATCAAGACCTACGTGCATTGGTATGTGCTAAAGAAAATATCACTAGCTTAGGTTTAAGTGAACAAATCACACTGAGCCAAACCGATATGTTTCCTGAAGGTAAAGCACCATTGGTTGTTTGTAATCCACCATGGTTACCAGCCAAACCAAGCTCACCGATTGAATATGCGGTTTATGATCCTGATAGCAAAATGCTAATGGCTTATCTAAAAGGACTCAAAAACCACCTCACTGAAGATGGCGAAGGCTGGTTAATCCTTTCTGATTTTGCAGAACACCTTGGCCTAAGATCACCTGAGTTTTTAATTGATGTGATTAAAACTTCGGGGCTAACTGTAAAAGACAAATTAGATATTCAACCTAAACACAATAAAGTAGCGGATGCTGAAGACCGCTTACATGAAGCAAGAAAAAAAGAAGTGACTTCGCTGTGGATTCTTAAATTGAATACCTAAGATATATTTAAATAAAAAAGCCAGCATACGCTGGCTTTTTTTCATTTTACTTAACTCTTTAAATTAACCGCATTTACTTTCACCGCAGTTTAAGCAAGTAAGGCAGCCATCCATAATAATGGCAGCTTTAGTGCTACATTTTGCACAAAGTTGTGCACCCGCTGGGAAACCTTCAGCATTTTCTTCACCCCCAGTTTTAGCATGCTTTTCTAAGAATTCTTTTTTCTTTTCAGCCACTAATTTTTGTTGGTGTTCATCAAGACCTGGCTTTTTCAACATACCAATTTCTTGTAAATGCTGCTCTACCACTTCACCAATTTCAGCCACTAAACTAGGAATGTATTTACCACCCTTTTTAAAGTAGCCGCCACTTGGGTCAAATACGCTGTGTAACTCTTCTACCAAGAAGGTCACATCGCCACCTTTACGGAACACTGCAGACATCACGCGTGTTAAAGCAACGATCCATTGAAAGTGATCCATGTTTTTTGAGTTAATAAAAATCTCAAATGGGCGACGGTGTTCTTGTGGCGTGCCTTCATTCATGATCACATCATTGATTGTGATGTATAACGCATGCTCAGTCACAGGTGTTTTAATTTTATAAGTATTACCAACTAACTTATCTGGACGACTAAGCGGCTCGCCCATTTGTACGATGGTCGCTGTTTGCTGTGGCGCTGCAGCTTCTGCAACCGCCTTTGCTTTATCTTCTTCTGTCACTAAGCCAAAGCCTGTGATTTTCTTTTCAATTTTAATTGCCATGATGTTTTCTCTTTTTATATTGGTGCTAAATAGGGTTATATAAATCTGTATCGGTTTTGCTCAAATTAGAACTTGCCGTAATAACCTTCTTTTAGCGCGTCATATAGGTTAGCGGCTGAATGCATTTCACCGTCATATTCAATCTCTTCGTTACCCTTCACTTCAACTACAGACCCATCTTCCAATGTGAATTTGTAGGTAGTGTTCTCTAAGTCTTTTTCTGTTACCAATACCCCTTGGAAGGCTTCTGGATTGAAACGGAAAGTTGTACAACCTTTCAAACCTTTGTCGTATGCGTATAGATAGATGTTTTTGAAATCTTCAAAATCATAATCTGTTGGCACGTTAATCGTTTTAGAGATTGAGCTATCAATCCACTTTTGCGCAGCCGCTTGAATATCCACGTGAGCTTTTGCTTGAATAGTTGATGAATCCAAGAAGTAATCAGGAAGTTTTTCATCTTCAGCATCGCTAAATGGCATTGCTTTGTTGTTAACTAATTCACGGTAAGCCAACAATTCATATGAAAATACGTCCACTTTTTCTTTTGATTTTTTACCTTCACGAATCACGTTACGTGCATAGTGGTGAGCGAATGATGGCTCAATACCATTACTTGCGTTATTAGCGAGTGAAAGAGAAATCGTGCCTGTTGGGGCAATTGAGCTATGGTGACTAAAGCGCACACCATCTTTAGCGATTTGTTTGCGTAAAGACTCTGGGAATTGTTGCATATAACGGCTATACAAGCCCATCAACACTTTACCCTTCACTTTATCGCCAAGCTTGATGCCATCTTTAACCATCTCCGGGCGTTTTGAAAGCATATCGCCAGTAACAACGAATTCTTCTTCCATGAGTGGTGCAGCGCCTTTTTCTTGCGCTAACTCAACACCAATTTGCCAACCTGTTTCAGCCATCACCTTAGTCACTTCTTCAGTGAATGCAATCGATGCATCTTCACCATATTTCATTTTCAACATAGTGAGCGTTGAACCTAAGCCCAAATAACCCATGCCGTGACGACGTTTACGCGCGATTTCTGCACGTTGCTGTTCTAGCGGCAAACCGTTAATTTCGACGACGTTGTCTAACATACGCGTGAAGATAGCAACAACTTTACGATATTCGTCCCAGTCGAATGTTGCTTGATCTGTAAATGGGTTACGTACGAACTTAGTTAAATTCACTGAACCCAATAAACAAGCGCCGTATGGTGGCAATGGTTGTTCGCCACAAGGATTAGTTGCACGAATGTTTTCGCAGAACCAGTTATTGTTCATTTCGTTAACACGATCAATCAAAATAAAACCTGGCTCAGCAAAATCGTAAGTAGAGGACATAATTACATCCCACAAACGACGTGCTTTGATCGTCTTGTAAACACGGCAAGCTGCTTTTCCATCTGATTCGCGTGTAAGGTATTTACCCTTCACTGGCCACTCGCGCCACACAACTTGGCTATCGTCTTTAGTATTTAAATTATCAGCTTCCGCTTCTTTTGCTGTCACTGGGACTGCAAGCTTCCACTCAGCATCGGCCTTAACAGCCTCCATGAATTCTTTAGTAATTAAACATGACAAGTTGAACTGACGTAAACGACCAGCTTCACGCTTTGCTTTAATAAAGTCAGTCACATCAGGATGTGAGATATCAAATGTTGCCATTTGGGCGCCACGACGGCCGCCAGCTGAAGATACTGTGAAGCACATCTTGTCATAGATATCCATGAAAGAAAGCGGACCGCTTGTGTATGCACCAGCACCAGCCACAAATGCGCCTTTAGGACGCAATGTAGAAAATTCATATCCAATACCGCAACCTGCTTTAAGCGTTAAACCAGCCTCATGCACCTTATCTAAAATGCCATCCATACTGTCTTCTACGATGCCTGATACTGTGCAATTAATAGTACTGGTTGCTGGCTTGTGCTCTAAAGCACCAGCGTTTGATGTAATACGACCCGCTGGAATTGCACCGCGACGTAAAGCCCATAAGAACTTCTCATGCCATTCAGCACGCTTACCTTCTTCTTCAACATCCGCCAAAGCACGCGCAACACGCGAATAACTATCATCCATATTTTGGTCGATATGCTCACCTTGTTTTGTTTTAAGGCGATATTTCTTATCCCAGATGTCTAATGACACAGATTGCATTGGGACTTCTTGTTGTGCTGCTTCTTCTGAAGACTTGACGGCTTGTAACATGGATATACCTTCCTGGTTTTTCTTAATTATTAGTCTGGATTTGGCCCAATTTTTTTATGGGCGCTTTTGGATCAAAATTTGCCCAGACCACAATATCTTGTGATTTGTTGCAAGATTATTCCATTTTATTGTGTCAATCAAGCGTTTTATTTAACAACTTTTAACAAGTGCGACAGGTGAAATGGTTGTCGAAATTACAAGCTAAACAGGCGATTCAGATTAATACCTAGTGAGTGTTCACTAACCAAAATTAAAATAGTTTTCTGGACAAAACTTACCCTTCTGTGCGTCTGGATTTATGAGAAAATTACGACATGCCTAAATTAATATATTCAGCAATTTTGTATCTTTTACTGCCATTTACGCCAATCAAGCTTTTATGGCGAGGATTACGCCAACCCGAGTATCTTCAACACTGGGCTGAGCGTTATGGATTTTATAAAACACCAGCGAACACCCAACCGCTCATTTGGCTGCATTGCGTCTCAGTTGGCGAAACCCGCGCAGCTGAACCACTCATTCATGCATTACTCAAGCAATATCCCGGCCATCAAATCTTACTGAGCCACACGACGCCCACTGGACGCGATGCAGGCTTAAAGCTTTTTCCAGAGGCTGAATTTAGTCGGGTACAACGCTGCTACCTGCCTTATGACGTTCCTTGCGCGGTCAAACGCTTTTTAAAGCATCACCAGCCGCAACTTGGATTACTCATGGAAACCGAGTTATGGTTTAACTTGATTGGCGCTTGCAGCAAACAAAAAATTCCGTTGTTACTGATTAATGCCAGACTTTCTGAACGTTCCGCTCGCGGTTACACCAGGGCGGGCTCATTAGTGAAGCAGAGCCTAAATCAATTAAGTGGAATTGCAGCTCAAACTGAGCATGATGCAGAGCGCTTTGCGAACTTGATGAACAAAGATCCGCAAACCATTACATTAATGGGCAATCTAAAATTTGATGTTACGCCACCAGGCGATGCTGCTGAACGTGGGCGTTATTTACGGAGCTTGCTAGGTATAAAACGCCCCATATTTTTAGCGGCCAGTACGCGAGAAGGCGAAGAAGCTTTAATATTGGATGCGGTCGCGCAAGCTAATATTCCCAACTTATTAACAGTGATCGTGCCACGACATCCGCAACGCTTTGACGAGGTTGCAACGCTACTCAGTAAACGTGAGGTCTCGTTCTGTAGACGCTCCGAGTTTTCTATGGGTACGGTTGCTGGTGATATCCATAGCAACACCGTAGTGCTTGGTGACAGCATGGGAGAAATGTTTATGTATTACGTTGCCTGTGATATTGCGTTTATAGGCGGCAGCCTCATGCCACTGGGCGGTCAGAATCTAATTGAAGCCTGCACCATGGGAAAACCTGTATTGATTGGTCCGCATACCTTTAATTTTGAAGATGCAACGAAGCAAGCGGTAGCGGCAGGTGCAGCACTTCGTGTGACAGATAAAAATGACTTAAGTGAAAAGCTTGCCAAGCTGATGCAACAAACAGATGAAATTAAAACGATGGGGGATGCTGCCCTAAACTTCAGTCAAAAAGCCGGCGGCGCAACTGAACGTGCAATGCAAATCGTAAAAAAATATTTACCTAATTAATTTACTAATCGCTTTAAATGTATCGCCTTCTGCAAGACCTAACCATTCAAAGACAACAGACTCTGTATTAACAACCAGAACCCCTGCCTGACGCAAACGATTCAATGCATTTTCTTTATTGCTTGGATTACGTGAGATAACGGCATCTTCAACCACGAGCACTTGCTTGCCGACTTTAAGTAAATCTAAAGCAGTTTGCAAAACACAAATGTGCGACTCCATGCCCATGAGAATGACTTGTGTCTTATCCCCAAACAATCGACGATTGAAAGTTGGCTCTGCACAACATGAGAAAGCCGTTTTTTCAACGGAAGTTTTGTTCGATAAATACGCCATCAAATCTGGCATGGTATTTCCCAAGCCTTTAGGATATTGCTCAGTAAAAACAACAGGCACATCAAGTAATGAAGCTGCTTGTAATAATATAGCGCAATTTTTAATCACTTGAGATATTGCCTCAGGCATGACAGAGGCTAATTTTTCCTGCATATCAACCATGATAAGTTGGCTTTGATGACGGTTAGCAATGAGTGAAGCTGAAGTCATATACGCCCTTAAATTTAGTTGCTAACCAATTGCTGATTAACTGCATCTACGTCCGCTTCATTTAACAAACCAACCGCCGACTTGAGCGACAATATATTCATCAAATAAGAGTATCGCGACTGTAACAAATCTCGCTTTGCTGCAAAAAATTGTTGTTGCGCATTTAAAACGTCAACACTCGTCCTAACACCAACCTCGTAGCCAAGCATGGTTGAATCCAACTGACTTTGAGATGAACTAAGCGCCTGCTCGTATGCTTTAATTTGCGAAACTATACTGACTAAATCCAAATAAGCCTGTCGAGTCCCAAGCTCAGCTTGGCGTCTTGCAGCAACCAAGTCGTCCATAGCTTTTTGTTTGTTTGCCACCGCCTCCCTCACTCGTGAGGAAACTGCCCCGCCTTGATAAAGCGGAATTTGAAGTTGCAGGCCGATAGTCGCATCTTTTAAATCACTACCAAAGCTATTTACACCTCCGTTAGCATAACGATCTGTATATGAAGCAATTGCATCGAGAGTAGGCAAATGCCCTGCATTTTGACGCTCAACTTCTTGTGTTGCAATTTCCAGCGCTTGCTGCTGAATTGAAATCATCAAATTCGTTTGTGTTGCCATTTCAACCCATTTATCCATAGACACTGGCTCTGGCATTTGGGGCTGCAAATCAGCACGTACGGCATTTAATTTAGCTGGCATTTGCCCAACAATCGATTGAATTGCTCGTTTCTTAATTTCCAAATCGCTCATTGCAGCAATTTCTTGCGCTTGAATTAAATCAAATCTGGCCTGAGCTTCATTAAAGTCAGTAATCGTAGCAGTACCAACATCAAAATTAGCTTTAGCTTGCTCTAGCTGCTTACTGATCGCATTTTTTTGCGCCTGAATCAACTCAACTTTGTCTTGCGCCATCAAAACATCGAAATAAGCTTTTGAAGCTCTCAAGATTAAATTCTGTTGCGCTAATAATAATTGCTTATCTGATTGCTCAACTTGGCTCAGAGCTTGAGCTAATTGCGCTTGAATTTGCTTACGATAAATAGGCTGGTTAAGACTGATTCCATAGTTATACCCCTCAAAGGTCTCGCGGCCAGTATTTCTAAAAGGGGCATTACCAATAATCTTAATATCAGTTTGAGAAGCTGAAACGCCAGCATTGAAATTGACTGTAGGCAAATAGAGTGCATTACCTTGCACTAATTTTTCTTGCATAGCTCGATTACCACTTTTAGCTGATGCCAAAACAGGATCTTGCGTCAGCGCTTGCTGATAAATCTGTTGCAGATTTTGTGTTTCTTCGGCATGCACTTGCCCAAAAGCAATCATGCTAAAACCCAATATCCAAAAAACTAAGCGCATATGAAAGACTTTTAAAATTCGTTAAAAAGAAAAACGCGATGGCTGAGGAGCATTAGCTAATGCTGGCAAGCATGTTTCAAATAAGTTATCACGTCTAACAGCGTCAGCACTAACGCGCGTAACTAAAACTGCTTCCATTGCTGGGGCGTCACCAACAACAACAAACATACGACCACCGATGGCTAGTTGACGTTCAATTTCAAACGGATACACAGGTAAAGAACCGGTCAATACGATGACATCGTAGGTAGCATTGCTTGCAGCAAGACCATCCGCCACCTTCAAACTAACATTTTTAATCTTATGTGCCACAATTCGCTTGGCTGCTGCAGCGCTTAATTTATTGTTTAATTCTAAGCTATCAACATGTTTAGCTTGCAGCGCCATCAGCGCTGTTAAATAGCCTGCACCAGTGCCAATCTCAAGCACTTTATCCGTTTTTTTAATAGCCAAAGCCTGCAAAATACGGCCTTCAATTTTCGGTGAAAGCATTAATTGGCCTTCGCCAAGGGGAATTTCTAAGTCAGCAAATGCCAAGCCTTCATATTGAGATGGTACAAAATCTTCACGTGGTAATTTTTTTAATAGATCCAATACAACAGGATCCAACACTTCCCAAGTACGGATTTGTTGTTCAATCATGTTGAAACGTGATTGTTCGCGATGTAATGTTTGTTGTTCACTCATGGTCATGCCTTATTAATTAATCTTTATTTCATCATTATAACTGAAGCCAAATCATTTTATCGCTTGCCTTTAAAGGCTTTTTCGCGTAATTTTGAGGTCATTGCTAGGGGTCTCCAATCAGCAAGAAGTTTGGAGTGAGATACACCCTTTGAACCTGATGCGGGTAATGCCGCCGTAGGGAAGCGAATTACAAGCTTCCCTACTCCTTGACATCATTTTGGAGTAGACATTGAACGCCACCGATAAAAATCTAACTCACTTTGTGGGTGAAACTGCTGAAATTGATCCAGCAACCAAACAACCATTTACTAATTCACGTAAGGTTTATGTTCAAGGCTCACGCCCTGACATTCAAGTGCCTTTCCGTGAAATCAGCTTAAGTGATACGCCATCTGCTTTTGGTGCAGAAAAGAACCCGCCTGTGATGGTGTATGACACTTCAGGCCCCTACACAGACCCAACCGTAAATATTGATATCCGTAATGGCTTGCCTGCATTACGTGCAAAATGGATTGAAGAACGTAATGACACAGAGCAATTAGATGGTCCTTCATCTTCTTTTGGTGTTGAACGTCAAAATGATCCTGAGCTTGCAGAAATGCGTTTTAATTTATCTCGCAAGCCACGCCGTGCAAAAGCAGGCATGAATGTGAGTCAAATGCACTATGCACGTAAAGGCATTATTACTCCAGAAATGGAATACATCGCAATCCGCGAAAATCAACGCCGTGAGAACATGAGCGAATTGTTGCAAACACAACATAAAGGCCATGATTTTGGCGCGAGCATTCCTAAAGTCATTACGCCAGAATTTGTCCGCGAGGAAGTCGCACGTGGTCGCGCAATTATTCCATTGAACATTAACCACCCAGAAATTGAACCGATGATTATCGGCCGTAATTTCTTAGTAAAAATTAATGCCAACATTGGCAACTCTGCACTTGGCTCTTCAATTTCAGAAGAAGTTGAGAAAATGGTCTGGGGTACGCGCTGGGGTGGCGACACTGTGATGGATTTATCAACAGGTAAAAACATTCACGAAACCCGCGAATGGATTATCCGCAACAGCCCAGTGCCTATTGGCACTGTGCCAATTTACCAAGCGCTTGAAAAAGTAAATGGCAAAGCAGAAGACCTGACATGGGAAATTTTCCGTGACACATTGATTGAGCAAGCTGAGCAAGGTGTGGACTACTTCACTATTCATGCAGGCGTTCGCTTAGCTTACATTCCAATGACAGCAAAACGCATGACAGGTATTGTGTCTCGCGGCGGCTCTATCATGGCCAAGTGGTGTTTAGCGCATCATAAAGAGTCATTCCTTTATGAGCACTTTGAAGATATCTGCGAAATCATGAAAGCTTATGACGTGAGCTTCTCTTTAGGCGATGGCTTACGCCCAGGTTCTATCTATGACGCAAATGATGAAGCACAATTTGCTGAACTTAAAACCTTAGGTGAGTTGACACAAATCGCTTGGAAACATGATGTTCAGTGCATGATTGAAGGCCCAGGCCACGTCCCTATGCACCTCATTAAAGAGAATATGGACTTGCAGCTTGAGCACTGCGGCGAGGCGCCTTTCTATACATTAGGCCCTTTAACAACAGACATTGCGCCTGGTTATGATCACATCACATCAGGCATCGGCGCTGCAATGATTGGCTGGTACGGATGTGCAATGCTTTGCTATGTGACGCCAAAAGAGCATCTTGGCTTGCCAGACAAAGAAGACGTTCGCGTCGGCATCATCACTTACAAGATTGCAGCACACGCAGCTGACTTAGCAAAAGGCCACCCAGGCGCGCAAATTCGTGAC
>JBEIDM010000008.1:0-18417 GCA_040383445.1 Candidatus Methylopumilus sp.
ACCAATTTGACCTTCGTGTAAAAGACCTTCACCTGCTTTGGCGAATTTTGGTGCGGCAGATTCAACTTTAATAGTTCCGCCGATACTATCTCCACCAATGCTCACCGGCGTGACGCCAGCATAGACTTTAATACTGCTGACATTAGCTGGGTCTATATAAGAAAGCGGTGTGTTCATATGGTTAGCACAGGCTGAAATAAGATCCATACCATCGACTTTGATGCGAATACGATCATCTGCAAAACCACGAATCACAGGCATGCTAGATACACCTCCAGCTTGGTATAAGCTAATACCTGGCTCGCCATCTAATAACTTAGCAGTGTCGTTGGTATGTGTACGTAATTGGATTAACTTTTTCTCATCCACTTCAGATGTCGTTGCAGCAGGAAGTGGATTGATTTTGTCTTCTTTAACGGTCACTTCTGGCGTTATCATTTCGAGCATTGCGTCGTGCGCAAAGCTTTGTTGTGTGAAAGCTAAAGCGATACATAGAGGAATCGTTTTTATTGCTATTTTGTTTGGTTGTTTTTGCATTTAAATCTCACTAATCTAATTTCATTGTGCTTGTCATTCTTAAGTCATGACGAGCCATTGAGTAGGTGAATATTCACCAATGTTTGTTTAACTTAGATTAGTGCTGGAGGAGCGTGCGGAGGATGTGAAGATTGAAAGTGCGCTTGTAAAACTGCAGACTCGTATTCAATAAAGAATTTTGAGCTTGAAGAAATTAGGGTTGAACCTAATTGAATATCGCCGGAAGGAATATAAGCTTTATCAGTCGCTAATGTGCAATATGAGCAGTGATTGAGATCGATGCTGGATTTTTGATCTTGAGAGTTTGAATCATTCGTTTGAATAAGCTTAACTCCTTGGGAGGTACAAACTTCTACAAAACTAGCATTGCTTAAATTAAGTGCATGAGAAACCATAGGCGCAAAAGAGGTCATCAGGACGGCAAACATTGCGACCCAACTGACGATTCTTTTTGTATGTGTTTTTAGCATGCGTTAATCAAATAAAGTTTTGCGAATTATAATGCATATTAATGTTAAGAAATAGAGACTGGTTTTGAGATGGTTTGTTTGAATAAACAGTTGTGTAACGCTTTGTTAATTGGTTTGCTGAGCTGGATGCCTTTAAGCGTTATTGCTCAAGACTTATCAGCAAGCTCTCTTTGTCCGGTAAAAGAATTTCAGTCTAAGCAGGGTGTGGTGAGAGTCTGGCAACAGCAGTTTGAAGACGGCGTTTTTGATTTAGTTATGGCGCCTGTTATCAATGATGAATCTCCGCCAGTTGTTCGATTAAGTTTCACCGGCAGCAAAGAGGCTAAGTGTCACTTCCCTGAGGTTTCAGTTTTAAAAGGCGGCGATTGGGGTTGGCATGTGGCATGGGCTTCTACTGCTAAGCAAGCTGTTTATTTTGTCCGTGTTGATGGAGATGCTTGGGTATCTTCATTGCCTAAAAAAATAACGCCTCGATTAGCTGAGCAAGTTTTGTTGTCTGAGAAATCAGGTCAGTTGATTTTGAGCTATCAGTTGTTAAACCAATCTAAGTTACAGGTTCTTATTTCAGATGATGAGGGCCGTAATTTTATTATCTCTGATGAGAACTAAATCTCATATTCTTTAAATATCTGTGGTTCCCATTGAAAATTCAAAATACTCCCCCATCTAACTGATATTAGAAACTTAAGTGGAGTGAGTAATGAGAGTCGATAAACTTACAACCAAATTCCAACAAGCATTAAATGATGCCCAAAGCTTGGCGGTTGGTCATGACCATACCAGTATTGAGGCTGCACACTTGCTTTCAGCTTTATTGAACCAAGATGATGGTGGAACATCATCATTGCTCGCACGTGCTGGTGTTAATTTGGAACCGCTTAAAGCTGGACTTCAAGTAGCAATCAACCAGTTGCCTAAAGTCGCTGAAAGTTCTGGCGAGGTAACGATTTCTCGTGATTTAAATAACCTATTAAATCTGACTGACAAACACGCGCAGAAACGTGGTGATGCTTATATCGCCAGTGAAATGTTCTTGCTTGCCTTAGCTGAAGATAAGGGCGATACCGCAAAATTACTTAAACAAGTTGGCTTAAATAAAGCTGCGCTTGAAGCTGCGATTAAAGCAGTACGTGGTGGCGACTCTGTTGATAATCAAGAGGCGGAGGGTCAGCGTGAGGCATTGAAAAAATACACGCTAGATTTAACTGAGCGTGCACGTATGGGCAAACTTGATCCTGTCATCGGTCGTGATGATGAGATTCGTCGTGCGATTCAAGTTTTACAACGACGCACTAAAAATAATCCAGTTTTAATTGGTGAGCCTGGTGTTGGTAAAACTGCCATTGTTGAAGGCCTGGCACAACGTATTGTAAATGGTGAAGTACCTGAGTCTCTTAAAGGTAAGAAAGTGCTGTCGCTTGATATGGCTGCTTTACTCGCGGGTGCTAAATATCGCGGTGAATTCGAGGAGCGCTTGAAATCGGTGCTGAAAGAGTTGGCCCAAGATGAAGGTCAAACAATTGTATTTATTGATGAGCTTCACACGATGGTCGGCGCCGGCAAAGCTGAGGGTGCAATGGATGCCGGCAATATGCTTAAGCCAGCTTTAGCACGTGGTGAGTTACATTGTGTTGGTGCAACCACACTCGATGAATATCGTAAATATATTGAAAAAGATGCAGCTTTAGAACGTCGTTTTCAAAAGGTATTGGTAGATGAGCCATCAGTTGAAGCAACGATTGCGATTTTGCGTGGCTTACAAGAAAAATACGAATTGCATCACGGGGTGGAAATTACCGATCCTGCAATTGTCGCTGCGGCAGAGCTAAGTCATCGCTATATTACTGATCGTTTCTTGCCTGATAAGGCGATTGACTTGATTGATGAAGCGGCAGCAAAGATTAAGATGGAAATCGACAGCAAGCCAGAAGCTTTGGATAAGTTGGATCGTCGTTTGATTCAATTGAAAATCGAACGTGAAGCAGTGCGTAAAGAAAAAGACGAAGGTTCTAAAAAACGCTTTGCTTTGATTGAGGAAGAGATTGCGAGATTGGAAAAAGAATCCGCTGACTTGGAAGATATTTGGAAAGCTGAAAAAGCTCAAGTTCAAGGCTCTGCGCATATCAAAGAAGAGATTGAAAAGATTAAGCAACAAATGGAAGAAGCGACTCGTAAAGGTGAGTGGCAGAAAGTTTCTGAGTTGCAATACGGTAAATTGCCAACTTTGGAAGCGCAGTTGAAAAACGCTGCAGCTGAAGAAGACAAGGGTGAAGTGAAGCTCAATAAACTACTCCGTACACAAGTAGGTGCTGAAGAGATTGCTGAAGTCGTGAGTCGTGCAACCGGCATTCCTGTATCTAAAATGATGACGGGTGAACGTGCAAAATTATTGACGATGGAAACGAAATTGCACGAGCGTGTAGTTGGGCAAGATGAGGCAGTACGTTTGGTTTCAGATGCGATTCGTCGTTCACGCTCTGGCTTGAGTGATCCTAATAGACCTTATGGTTCGTTCTTGTTCTTAGGGCCTACTGGCGTTGGTAAAACTGAGCTATGTAAAGCATTGGCTGGCTTCTTATTTGATTCAGAAGACCATTTAATTCGTATCGATATGAGCGAGTTTATGGAGAAGCATTCTGTCTCACGTTTAATTGGCGCGCCTCCGGGTTATGTGGGATATGAAGAGGGCGGCACTCTAACCGAAGCTGTCCGTCGTAAACCTTACTCAGTGATTTTGCTCGATGAAGTTGAGAAAGCCCATCCTGATGTGTTTAACGTCTTACTGCAAGTGTTGGATGATGGTCGTTTGACTGATGGCCAGGGACGTACGGTAGACTTTAAAAATACCGTCATTATCATGACATCTAACTTGGGTAGCCAGATGATACAAGGTATGCAGGGTGATGATTACCAAGTGGTTAAATTGGCAGTGATGGGTGAGGTGAAAACACACTTCCGTCCAGAGTTCATCAATCGTATTGATGAAGTCGTGGTATTCCATTCACTTGGCGAGAGTAATATTAAGGCAATTGCAGGCATTCAATTGCAATACTTGGCTAAACGTTTGGCTGCGATGGAAATGCAATTAGATGTGAGTGAAGCTGCTTTATCTGAAATCTCTAATGCCGGTTTCGATCCAGTTTATGGTGCAAGACCATTGAAGCGTGCAATTCAAAGTGAGCTTGAGAATCCGCTTTCGCGTGAAATTTTGGCAGGTAATTTTGCGCCCAAAGACACGATTAAGGTAGACTTCAAAGGTGGAAAAATGTTGTTCACTAAATAAAGTGGTGTCATGAATCTTTTTAAAAGTTTGAATCAATTTTTAAGTAAAAGCACGGCATGGTTAGTGGCGGTTATTTTAGTCACTGGCTGTGCCAGTGCGCCTAATCAAGAACCAGTGATACAGCGTATTTCACCAGAAGAGCTTGAGCGTATTATGCCCAAGCAAGTTCCAAATTTAAGTTTGGATGAGATTGTTCAGCTTTCTCAAACCAAAGTGCCCGCTGAGCAAATTATTCAGAAAATAAAAGACAGTCAGTCACAATATGATTTGTCGCCAACTCAGTTACTGGATTTAAGTAGAAAAGGCGTTGATGCCAAGGTTCTGGATTTTATTCATCAAGCCCATGAGCAAGCGATACGTGATGGCTTTGCTGAAGAAATTAACAAGCGTGAGAAAGCTAAACTGAAAGAGCAAGAAAAGCTCAAGCGTGAATACCAGTTAAGGCAACAATTCTATGATCCTTTCTGGGGTTATGGCCCTTATCCTTATGGACGTTACAGACCGCCTTTTTACGGGCCTAATATGTTCTATCGTTTTGGTTGGTAATGTTAGATATGCATCAAATTAATCATAAAATCAGTGTTAAAACGAACGGTCGTCGTTTGTACGATATAACGCCACAGATTATGCAGTGGGCGGCAAATAGTGGCATGCAAACGGGGATGCTAAATCTTTATATTCAACATACCTCTGCGAGTATTTTGATTAATGAAAATTATGATCCTGATGTGCTCGTTGATATGGAAAGTTTTTTTGCACGTCTAGTGCCTGATGGCGATCCTTTGTTTATTCACACAGCTGAAGGCGTAGATGATATGCCGGCACATGTCAGAAGCGCACTCACGCAAACATCTATATCTATTCCATTGCTAAATGGAAAATTAGCACTAGGCACCTGGCAGGGTATTTTCCTTTACGAGCATAGGCTCGCTTCTCATACGCGTCAGGTTCTGTTGCACCTCATTGGCGAATAGTTTGTCTCAGTCCATCTTATATTCTTATCGTCGTTGCCCTTATGCGATGCGCGCAAGAATGGCACTTCGATATGCTGGCATTGATGTCGAAATTCGTGAAATTTCTTTGCGTGAAAAACCGCAGTCTATGCTTTTGGCATCTCCTAAAGGAACTGTGCCAGTTTTAATTCAGCCTAACGGTCAAGTGATTGAGCAAAGCTTGGAAATCATGGAGTGGGCTCTAAATCAGCGCGATGTTGATGATTGGATGCTCAGGTCATCTTCTGAACTAAAGTCCCATGCGGCTGCTTTAATTGCAGAAAATGATGGTACTTTTAAGCAAGCTTTAGATCGATATAAGTATGCTGACAGATATCCTGAATTTCCGATGGAACATTATCGTGCACAGGGAGAGTTATTTTTAAAACGCTTGGAAGAATTACTGTCACGACATCATTACTTGTTGAGAGATCAGTTTTCTCAAGTAGATATCGCTATTTTTCCTTTTGTTCGTCAATTTAGCATGGTCGACGAAGATTGGTTTGATGCGACTCACTATTCAAAACTTAAAGTCTGGTTATCTAACTTAAAGGATAGTCAGTTATTTAAGGACATTATGCAAAAACATCCAGTTTGGCAGGACGCCTAACTGGATGTGATGATGCAGGTTTTATTCTACGGTGTCAGCCGCTAATTGATCAGAGGTGCCTGTAGACTTAGGGCTTTCAATGTCATCAAAATCTAAGATGATTTCATCTTTTTCATTAATATCGACATTCACATGACCACCATTGGCTAGTTTACCAAATAGCAATTCGTCAGCTAAACCACGACGAATAGTATCCTGAATTAAGCGAGACATTGGTCGTGCACCCATGAGTGGGTCGAAGCCTTTTTTAGCAAGATAAGCTTTAAGTTTGTCGCTAAAGTTAGCCTCAACTTTTTTCTCATGTAATTGATCTTCTAATTGCATTAAGAATTTATCAACGACACGCATAATCACATCTTCAGAAAGTGGTGCGAATGAGACAGTTGCGTCTAAACGGTTGCGGAATTCTGGGCTGAATAAACGTTTGATTTCAGCCATTTCATCGCCCGCTTGTTTGCCTTGTGTAAAGCCCATGCTAGTTTTAGACAGTGACTCCGCACCCGCATTGGTGGTCATGATGATAGTGACATTTCGGAAGTCAGCTTTGCGACCATTGTTGTCTGTCAACGTACCATGATCCATCACTTGCAACAGGATGTTGTAAATATCAGGATGCGCTTTTTCAATCTCATCTAACAGTAATACACAATATGGATGCTTAGTAATTGCCTCGGTTAATAGACCGCCTTGTTCGAAACCTACATAACCAGGAGGCGCACCGATTAGACGCGAAACTGCATGACGCTCCATGTATTCAGACATATCAAAGCGCACTAACTCAATGCCCAAGGTGTAGGCTAGTTGTTTAGCGACTTCAGTTTTACCAACACCTGTTGGGCCAGAGAATAAGAATGAGCCAATTGGTTTGTTGGCGTTGCCTAAGCCACTGCGTGCCATTTTAATGGCTGAAGCAAGTGACTCAATCGCTTGATCTTGACCAAACACGACCGCTTTCAAATCACGATCTAAAGTTTTTAAAGCATTTCTATCATCTGTTGAAATGTTCTTAGGTGGAATGCGTGCAATCTTAGCGATGATGTCTTCAATTTCTTTATCGCCAATCACTTTTTTCTGTTTTGATTTAGGCAATATACGTTGTGCAGCGCCAGCTTCATCAATCACATCAATCGCTTTGTCCGGCAAGTGTCTATCATTGATATATTTCGCTGATAATTCAGCTGCAGTGTTGAGCGCAGCAGCACTGTATTTAACGCTATGATGTTTTTCAAAGCGAGATTTAAGGCCTTTGAGAATCTCAACTGTTTCAGCCACACTCGGTTCTTCAACGTCCACTTTTTGGAAGCGACGTGATAAAGCATGGTCTTTTTCAAAAATGCCACGGTATTCTTGATAGGTGGTTGCACCTATACATTTTAGTGATCCATTGGACAGGGCTGGCTTGAGTAAATTAGAAGCGTCCATAGTGCCGCCACTCGCAGCACCCGCGCCTATCAGTGTGTGAATCTCATCAATGAACAATACAGCATCTTCCTGTTCAGCAAGTTTTTGCATCACTGCTTTTAGACGTTGTTCAAAATCACCACGGTATTTTGTGCCTGCTAATAGTGCGCCCATATCGAGTGAGTAGATGACAGCATTGGCCAATACTTCTGGCACGCTTTTCTCAACGATACGACGTGCCAAACCTTCAGCGATTGCAGTTTTACCCACGCCTGCCTCACCAACCAATAATGGGTTGTTTTTGCGACGACGGCATAGCGTTTGAATGACGCGTTCAAGTTCTTTATCACGACCGATCACAGGATCAATTTTGCCAGCCAATACTTGCTGGTTTAGATTGAGAGTATAGCTATCCAAAGCACTTGCTGGCTGGGCCTCTGCCCCAGCTTCTTGATTTGCTTCGGCGCCTCTTGCGCTAGCTTCCTCAGCCTTTGCAACACCATGCGCGATATAGTTCACAACATCTAACCGGGTGATATTTTGTTGGTGCAAAAAGAACACAGCATGGGAATCTTTCTCACCATAAATTGCTACTAGTACATTAGCGCCGGTCACTTCTTTTTTGCCTGATGATTGCACGTGCAAAATGGCACGTTGAATCACACGTTGAAAGCCCAAGGTTGGTTGTGTGTCGACTTCTTCCGAGCCATCCACCGTAGGTGTGTGTTCTTCAATGTAGTGGTTAAGCTCGGAACGTAGTGTTTCCAAGTTGGCTCCGCAGGCACGTAAAACTTCTGCAGCAGTTGGATTGTCTATCATCGCTACTAGCAAATGTTCGACCGTAATCAGCTCGTGCCTTTTTTGGCGAGCATCCATAAAGGCCATGTGGAGTGAAACTTCTAATTCTTGAGCAATCATTATTAAGACCTTTTGACGACTTTTATACTTCCTGCATTGCACATTGCAATGGATGTTGGTATTCATTTGCGTAAGCTAATACTTGGCTTACTTTTGTTTCTGCAATTCCATGTGGATAAATTCCGCATACGCCCGAACCTTCGGTATGTACTTGGAGCATGATTTGCGTTGCTTGTTCACGGTTTTTATTAAAAAAACGTTCAAGTACATCTACAACAAACTCCATAGGGGTGAAATCATCATTGAGTAAAACAACCCGATACATAGAAGGTGGTTTTGGTTTTGCCGTTTTAGTGGCTTCAATGGTATTTTCTTGGTGCTTAATGCTAGCCATGCGTATCCTATTTTGAGCCTAATTCGAAATAATTCAAGCCTGAAATGAAAATGGTTATGAGGCTTTAATGATTTCAGCTATTCGTCTTGATCACTGTTACTGTTTAGCAGCAACAATCTAACGCTTTTAACAATCTTGTCTTGTGTTTGCACAATCTCTAAAGCGCAATTGGCAATCTTAATACTTGTACCTGCTTCAGGAATATCCTCGAAGTGTTCAAGAATCAGTCCGTTTAATGTTCTTGGGCCATCTAGCGGTAATTCAAGATTTAATTTTTTATTTAAATCCCGTAAATTACTACTACCATCAACCAGCCAGCTTCCATCTTCTTCTTGATGATAGGTGTTAGCACGTAAAGGTGATTGTGTAGTGAAATCGCCGATAATTTCTTCCAATATATCTTCGAGTGTTACTAAGCCTTTCAGTTCACCATATTCGTCAACCACCAAAGCTAATCGTTCATGTTTCTCTTGGAATTGTTGAATTTGAGTATATAAAGGCGTGCCCGATGGAATGAAGTAAGGCTCATCAATAATGTCTTTAAGGCCCTCAATCGTCAGTTCACCATTGCGAAGTAAATTGATGACTTTTCGAATGTGTATCACTCCGACAATTTCTTCATTTGCTCCTTGTTTAACCAAGAGGCGGGTATGATTGCTAGATGAGATTTGAAGTGTAAGCTCTTCAAATGGCGTGTCTAAATCGACATCTTCAATGTGTGTGTGCGCAGTCATCACATCATCCACAATCGCATTTTCCAAATCAAATAAATTAAGCAAAATGGCCCGATTCTTTTTCGGGATGTAATGACCAGATTCCGTCACGATACTTCGCAACTCTTCGGTTGATATGGCTTGTGTTACTTCTGAAAAGTTAACTTTGATGCGAAAAATTTTAAGCAATCCCATTACAAATAAATTAGTAAACCAGATCGCTGGGTAGAGTATTTTTGTGAGGGGATACAGCACGTAGCTGTATGCAAAGGCTAACTTTTCAGCGTGAGCGGCAGCCACCACTTTAGGTGTGATTTCACCAAAAATCAGAATCACAAAAGTGACAGTGATTGTGCCGATGATTAATCCGGTATTGCCTTCACCTAGAAGCTGAAGGCTAATGTCATCGCTGATCGTTGCAATCGCAACCGCAGCAAAAGTATTGCCAAGTAAAATCGCGCCTAGAAGATGGTCGGTTTTTTTAAGAAGTGCCTGAGCTAACCGTGCGCCGTGGTGGCCATCATTTGCGAGATGGCGCAGGCGGTAACGATTGAGGGTCATGAGGCTGGTTTCAGCGCTTGAAAAGAACGCTGATAGTGCAAGTAGCAATCCTAGAACGAGGAATTGCAAATGTATGGGTATGTCCAAGTGAAATCGCTATTGAATGGAATACTTAAGTTTCCACGCTTTAGCCTTCACTTGTCAAGGCATGGTCTCTTCGTTTTGTTTCTTTTCAGCACCAGTAATTAAGTTTTCACGTGATACGCCTAAATACAGTGCAATCGGGCAAGCAACCAAAACTGAAGAATAGATCCCAAATAAAATACCAATGGTCAGCGCAAGCGAGAAGTTATGTAAGGTTTCACCACCGAATAACAGCATTGATAACACCATTAGCTGTGTACAGAAGTGGGTAATAACAGTACGTGACATTGTGCGAGTAATCGCATTATCAATGACTGTTGTCACAGCAGCTTTACGCATCTTCTTGAAGTTTTCGCGCACTCGGTCAAATACAACTACTGATTCGTTTACTGAGTAGCCTAGAACAGCTAACACCGCCGCTAAAACGGTTAAGTTGAATTCCCATTGGAAGAAGGCAAAGAAACCCAAGATAATCACAACGTCATGCATGTTCGCAACAATTGCAGCAACCGCAAAGCGCCATTCAAATCGCATCGCTAGGTAAGCCATGATGCCAATAGAAACTAAAAGCAAAGCAAGTGCGCCATTGTCATAAAGCTCTTGGCCCACTTGCGCACCTACAGTTTCAACACGGCGCATTTCAACTGTGCCGTCTTCATTACGTAAAGCACTTAATACCTCTTCAGACAGCTGAGCTGAAGTCACGCCTTTTTTAAGTGGTAAACGAATCATCACGTCATGGCTTGAGCCAAAGTTCTGAACTGTCGCTTCATTTAAGCCAACGCTATCTACAGCATGGCGAATTTTTGTTAAATCAGCTGCTTGAGGGTAACTGACTTCAATGACAGTGCCGCCAGTAAAATCAACCCCTAGGTTAAGACCTTTTTGAGCAAGAAAAAATATCGCTAAGACGAATGTAATGAGAGAAATTGCCGTGGTTAAACGGCCATAGCTCATAAACGGAATATCATTCTTGATTTTAAAAATTTCCATAATCTTTACTCTTAAATTAAGCGTTCTTTAAATGAGTGAAACCAGCAATTAACCAATTGCCAATTTGTCGATTTTGCGGCGATAGCCGTAAACCAAATTCACAATCGCACGTGATACAACAACAGCACTAAACATTGAAGTCAAAATGCCTAGCACGTGAACCACAGCAAAGCCCTTGACTGGACCTGAGCCAAACATGAACAAGGCCAAACCAGCAATCATGGTTGTCACGTTAGAGTCCAAAATCGTATCGAATGCTCGATCGTAACCAGCATGAATAGAGGCTTGTGGAGAGTTTCCACTGCGCAATTCTTCACGAATACGTTCGTTAATCAATACGTTTGCATCAATCGCCATCCCCAGTGTTAGCGCAATCGCAGCTAAGCCTGGCAGGGTGAGGGTTGCTTGCAACATTGAAAGTATGGCAAGTAAAAGCAACAAGTTAATACCAAGCGCAACCACTGAAATACCGCCAAACAATACATAGTAAATCAACATGAATACGGCAATAGCAGCAAAGCCCCATAGTGTTGAGTGCATCCCACGTTTGATATTTTCTTCACCCATACTTGGGCCTACGGTACGTTCTTCAATAATCTCCATTGGAGCGGCAAGCGCGCCAGCACGAAGTAGCAATGAAATATCAGTGGCTTCTTGAACGTTGTCCATGCCAGAGATTTGTACACGACCGCCACCAATTTCTTCGTTAATCACTGGTGCAGTAATCACTTCTGCCTGACCTTTTTCAATCAGTAAAATGGCCATACGTTTACCAACGTTATCTTTAGTCACTTGTCTAAAAATACGTGCACCGCGAGCATCTAAAGTGACGTGAACCACAGAGCGACCACTTTGTTGATCCAAGCCTGGACCCGCATCAGTAATATAGTCACCAGTCAGTTCAACTTTCTTTTTAACTAATACTGGCTGACCATTACGACCAACAAAGAATTCATCGCCGAAAGGCAATTGCCCTTTGCTTGCTTGATCTAATGTTGCTGGATCACTTTTTTCTTCATCTACTAAACGAATTTCTAGGGTTGCAGTACGACCTAAAATCTCTTTCGCTTTTGCAGTGTCTTGAACGCCTGGAAGTTGAACAACCACACGATCTAAACCTTGTTGTTGAATCACTGGCTCAGCCACACCCAATTCATTAATACGATTGTGTAGCGTTTGGATATTTTGCTTAAGCGCAAAATCTTGAATACGTGTTTGTGCCGCTAAGCTTAAGCTCGCTGTCACGGTTTCATTAGTTGTTTTGAACGTTAAATCAGGAAACTCTTTGTTAAGAATTTTTTCTGCTTTTGCTAACTGGTCAGCATCACTAAATTTAACTTGTACGCTTTGGCCTTCACGCGCAACGCCAGAGTAAGAAATGCGGTCCTTGCGAAGGGCAGAGCGAATGTCGCTTACATAACGGTCTGCTGCTTGATCAAGCGCTGACTTCATATCAACTTGTAATAAGAAGTGAACCCCACCACGCAAGTCCAAACCCAAATACATTGGGCGTGCAGCGATGTTGGTAAGCCATGCTGGTGAACGCGAGATAAGATTTAAAGCAACCACATAATCTTTGCCTAAATTATTTTTAAGCGCATCTTTTGCTTTAATTTGAGTATCGGTGTCAGCAAATCGAACTTTGACGCCAGTAGGATCCATAAAGATTGCATCAAAAGTGATGTTTTCTTGTTTAAGCGCATCTTCCACTTTTTTAAGTGTGGCAGGATCCAATTTTGCGGAATTTTTTGCAGTTGTAATTTGAACAGCAGGCGATTCGCCAAACATATTAGGCATGGAGTAAACCAAGCCAATCGCCAGAACAAATAAAACTAAAAGGTACTTCCACAATGGGTAACGATTCATGATGTGACTCGCATTAATAACTGTTGATGGTTAAATGGCCCAGCGTTGCTAGGCCATATTGATAAATAACTTTAAGACTAAAGCGCTTTGATCGTGCCTTTTTCTAATTTTGCTTGAATAGCAGGTTTTTGAACGTTAATCACAACGCCTGCAGCAATTTCAAGACTAATAATATCGTCACCCACTTTAGTGATTTTGCCGATAATGCCGCTGCTTGTTGCAACTTCATCACCTTTTTGCAAGGCAGCAATCATTTCACGTTGGGCTTTCGCTTGTTTCATTTGTGGACGAATCAACATGAAATAAAACAGAACAAAAATAACAACCATTGGTAAAAAACTTGTCCAGTCTTGTGCTGGAGCAGATGATGCAGCGTAAGCGGTACTAATTAACATGAGGTAGAGCCTTTCTTTACTAGCTTAGTGTATTCAATAAGTGCGAAATATTAACATAGAGTCTTAACCCTCGGCGCGAATTCCACCACGTTGCGCTGCAAAGGTTTTTTTGAAATCTTCAAAGGTGTGTTCTTCAATTGCTTTACGCATGCCAGCCATGAGTTCTTGATAATAATGTAAGTTATGGATGGTGTTGAGGCGGGCGCCCAAAATCTCACCTACGCGATGCAAATGATGCAAGTATGCGCGCGTGAAATTTTTGCAGGTATAGCAAGTACAATCAGGGTCTAATGGCCCCGTGTCTAGCTTATAGCGTGCATTTTTAAGTTTGATATCACCATGGCGAGTAAATAACCAGCCATTACGTGCATTGCGTGTAGGCATTACACAGTCAAACATATCAACCCCGTTGCTGACCGCAGCCACTAAATCTTCAGGGGTGCCTACACCCATTAAATAGCGTGGTTTATCTTGCGGCATTTTAGGTGCAGTGTGCGCTAAGATGCGCAGCATGTCTTCTTTGGGTTCGCCAACAGAAAGACCACCAATGGCATAACCATCAAATCCGATGTCGGTTAAGCCATTCAATGAAACATCACGTAAGTCTTCGTACATCCCGCCTTGGATAATTCCAAAAAGGGCATTTGGATTACCCTGGTGCGCATCTTTACTGCGACGTGCCCAGCGAAGACTAAGCTGCATAGAGTCATCTGCTTCTTTAACAGTTGCAGGGTAGGGCGTGCACTCATCAAAAATCATGACGATGTCAGAATTTAAGACTTTTTGAATTCGCATGGATTCTTCTGGTGTTAAAAAGCAGCTGTCGCCATTAATAGGCGATCTAAATTTCACACCTTCTTCTGTAATTTTGCGTAAATCACCTAGGCTCCAAACTTGGAAGCCGCCAGAGTCAGTCAAAATCGGACCATCCCATCCCATGAAATCATGCAAACCTCCATGGGCTGCGATGACGTCCAAGCCTGGTCTTAGCCACAAATGGAAAGTGTTGCCTAAAACGATATGTGCGCCAATATCGTGTATTTCAACAGGCGAAAGCGTTTTAACCGAACCATAAGTGCCGACAGGCATGAATGCGGGAGTTTGAACATCGCCGTGCGCTAGGCTAACGGTGCCTCTTCGGGCAAGGCCATCATTGGTAATCAGGGAAAATTGCATGTGCTGTAGGCGTAAATCTAATTAAAAGGTTAATCAATCAAAACGCGATACTATCATAGTCAGGCATAGGCAATTAGCTCGCCTTTGATATACTAGACAATGATTAATGATTGGAAATACCAAAAATATGGCTGAAGCTACACCTCGTACCCGTCGTAAAAGCCCGCTTTCACAAACAAGTTTGCGCGAGCGTGGAATTTATTTACTTCCGAATTTATTTACCACAGCAGCTTTGTTTGCTGGGTTTTACGCCATCGTTCAAGCGATGAATGGCAAATATGAACATGCTGCTGTCGCCATTTTTATTGCCATGGTGCTTGATGGTTTGGATGGACGTGTTGCCCGTATGACCAATACGCAAAGTGCATTTGGTGCTGAATTTGATAGTCTTTCAGATATGGTTTCTTTTGGGGTTGCGCCATCTTTAGTGCTTTATGTTTGGGCGCTTAAGCCTATGGGTAAATTAGGTTGGATTGCTGCCTTTATTTATTGCGCTTGTGCTGCCTTACGTTTGGCGCGTTTTAATACGAACTCAGGCAATGCTGATAAACGCTATTTCCAAGGCTTGCCTAGCCCTGCCGCCGCTGCATTGTTGGCAGGTTTGGTTTGGGTTTGTTTTGATAATAATTTGCCAGGCGATTTAGACTTTTATCCTTGGTTAAAAATGAAATGGATTGCTTGGACTTTAACGGTTGGCGCTGGTTTATCAATGGTCAGTGATTTACGTTTTTATAGCGGTAAAGACATTAACTTAAGAAGTAGTGTGCCATTCATTGTGATCTTGTTTATTGTATTGGCGATTGTCTTGGTGTCTTACAGTCCACCAGAAGTCTTATTCTTTGTGTCTTTTGTTTATGCTTTGTCAGGCTATGTATTGTGGCTATTAAAGAGTTTAGGCAAAAAAGAATCAAAGCAAAACTTATCGGAGTCATAAGTTTAATTGACTATTCATTAATAAAAAGCATGATATTATTTCGTTATGTTATTAAACAGTTACACATCTGCACATTCAAATTCCAGTCATTTCTTGGCTGGTGCTTTATTACGCCTAGCAAAACTACTGCCTTAGGCAGTACACATACCAAACACCACAATACAGATTTGCCCATGCCGTTATGACGAATGCCTAACGGGTACTGCTATAAAAATTAAGATGGAAAAATAAAATGACTCAAAATAATCAATTAATCATATTTGATACAACATTGCGCGATGGCGAACAAAGCCCAGGCGCTGCGATGACTAAAGAAGAAAAAATTCGTATCGCACGTCAACTTGAAAAATTGGGCGTGAACGTCATTGAAGCTGGTTTTGCAGCAGCGAGCCCTGGTGACTTTGATGCGATTTACGCGGTTGCTGAAGCCATTAAAGATTCAACGGTTTGTTCATTAGCGCGTGCTAATGAAAATGATATCCGCCGTGCTGGTGAAGCGATTAAACCTGCGAAAAAAGGCCGTATTCATACCTTTATCGCGACTTCACCTATTCACATGGAAAATAAATTACGCATGACGCCAGACCAAGTGTTGGCTCGTGCAGTGCAAGCCGTGAAATGGGCTTTAGAATATACCGATGACGTAGAGTTTTCTGCAGAAGATGCAGTGCGTTCTGATATGGATTTCTTGGTAAAAGTGTTTGACGCCGTGATTGAAGCAGGCGCTAAAACTATTAACGTGCCAGATACTGTTGGTTACTCAATCCCTGCACTTTGGGGAGAGCGTATGCAGCAATTAATTGCGCGTGTTAAGAATTCAGACAAAGTGGTTTGGTCAACACATTGCCATAACGACTTAGGCATGGCGGTAGCTAACTCATTAGCAGCTGTGATGGGCGGTGCACGCCAAGTCGAATGTACGATTAATGGCTTGGGTGAGCGTGCTGGTAACGCAAGCTTAGAAGAAATCGTCATGGCAGTGCGTACACGTAAAGACGTATTTAACTTAAGCACGACTATCGACACGACTCAAATCGTGCCGACTTCAAAATTGGTTTCAACCATTACTGGCTATCCAGTTCAGCCTAACAAGGCAGTGGTTGGTGCAAATGCTTTCGCACATGAAGGTGGTATTCACCAAGACGGCGTATTGAAATTCCGTGAAACTTACGAAATTATGCGTGCCGAAGATGTGGGTTGGAACGCCAATAAATTAACTTTAGGTAAATTGTCTGGCCGTAATGCTTTCAGATCACGTTTGGAAGAATTGGGCATTACCTTAGATGGTGAAGAAGCGTTGAATGCAGCTTTTGCACGCTTTAAAACCTTAGCAGATAAAAAATCAGAAATTTTTGATGAAGATATTCAAGCATTGGTGAGCGATGAATTCGTAAGCGATGACACTGAGTATTTTAAATTAGCTTATTTGCAAGTTTGTTCACAAACAGGTGAAACGCCACACGCAGTGGTTGCTGTGCTTGATAATGGCGCAGAAAAACGTGCTGAGGCAGATGGCGGCGGTCCAGTAGATGCTGCATTTAAAGCGATTGAAAAAATTGTGAATAGTGGCGCTGAATTGCTTTTATATTCAGTGAACAACATCACGAGTGGAACAGACGCCCAAGGTGAAGTCACAGTACGTTTATCTAAAGGTGGACGTATTGTGAATGGTCAAGGCGCTGATACTGATATCGTGATTGCATCAGCGAAAGCGTATTTAAATGGTTTGAATAAAATCCAAGCTAAATCTGAACGTGCGCATCCGCAAGTTTAGTTTTTTGTAACATGGATTGTTTTTACAGGCGGCTGATGTCGCCTGTATTTATTTGTTGAGGAGTATCTGTTGGATTTAGCAATTTTTGATTTGGATAACACTTTGCTCGCTGGTGATAGTGATTACCAATGGGGTGAATTTTTAATTGAAATTGACGTATTAAATCGTGCAGAACATGCAGCGATTAATGATCAGTTTTACGCAGCTTACAAAGCTGGCCAATTAGATATTTATAAATTCTTAGCATTCCAACTCAAGCCCTTGAGTCAACATCCGCGTGCTCAGTTAGATGCTTGGCATCAGCAATTTATGCAAACAAAAATTGCACCCATGATGACTGAAAAATCGCGTGCGCTAGTTGAAAAGCATCGCGCCAATGGCGATTTGATGTTGATTATTACCGCTACAAATAGTTTTGT
The DNA here is from genome assembly GCA_040383445.1 of Candidatus Methylopumilus sp. Taxonomy (GTDB): domain Bacteria; phylum Pseudomonadota; class Gammaproteobacteria; order Burkholderiales; family Methylophilaceae; genus Methylopumilus_A. The sequence continues at coordinate 17,461 of JBEIDM010000008.1, forward strand.
GACAGGGCCAATTGCCAAGGCATTTGGTATTGAACATTTAATCGGAACAGTGCCTGAAGAAGTGAATGGTGAATTTACTGGCAAGGTTGTTGGTACGCCAAGTTTTCAAGAAGGAAAAATCACACGTTTGAATGAATGGCTAGAAGCGCGTGGCGAATCGCTGAAGGATTTTAGCAAGACTTGGTTTTATAGCGATTCACACAATGATTTGCCATTGATGAAGATGGTTGATGCACCGATTGCAGTGAATCCTGATCCGGTTTTAGAGCAATACGCAAAAGACAAAAACTGGCCGATTATTAGCCTAAGATAATCTTAGCGACCTAGCAGTACTTCGAGTACAAATTTAGTGCCAACATAAGCAAGCAATAAGATCACAAAGCCAGAAAGCGTCCAACGAATTGCAGTGCGGCCACGCCAGCCGTATTGCAATCTACCGAAGAGCAAGCCACCGTAAATGAGCCATGAAATAATCGCAAAAATGTTTTTGTGATTCATTTTTAAAGCTTGATGAAAAATTTGCTCAGAAAATAACATTCCGCTGATGAGTGTGAATGTCAGTAATACAAATCCCAAGCCAATAATTCTGAACAACAAAGTCTCCATCATCATAATCGGTGGAAAGCTAGGCAACTTAATCAGATTATTTTTTTGATGCAGACTGCGTTCAGCCATAGCCATGAGTAATGCGTGTAAAGCTGCAAAAGTAAATAAGCTATAAGCTAGCATGGCAATAATGATATGCACTATAAATAGGCTATCACTGGCATAGGCATTAATGTGCGAGTTGTGAAAGCTCGCCTGAATAGCTACTGCCAACGCGGCCGGTGGCAGGACAAAAGCCTGCAAGCTGTTTAACTGGTGTTTGAAATTAGCGATCCAGTAAATTAAAACGGTTAACCATAAAATCGCTGAAACAGTATTGGCAATATTAAGATTTAAGTCGCCAATAAAAAT
>JBEIDM010000009.1:0-17460 GCA_040383445.1 Candidatus Methylopumilus sp.
CCTTCAATTTTGAAAGAACTAATCCCAGCATCAATTAAGGCTCTGAGATTGGCGCTTTGATCATTATCTTTCATCGATAAATAATGTTTGTCGTTTCCAATAACGCGGCCTTTGGAATCTTCTAAACGGTAAGGCAATCGACATTCTTGTGAACACTCACCACGATTGGCGCTTCGGCCTGTATGGGCGTGACTAATAAAACATTGCCCACTAAAAGCTACACACAAAGCACCATGTACGAAGAATTCTAAATTGCAGCTAGTCGCATCTGCAATTTGCTGGATGGTTTTTAAATCTAATTCTCGCGCCAGCACAATTTGTGAAAAACCCACTTGATCTAAAAACTGTGCTTTTTCTACAGTACGAATATCAGTCTGCGTGCTCGCATGTAGCTGAATAGGTGGCAAATCCATTTCTAATAAGCCCATATCCTGCACAATTAAGGCATCCGTGCCAATTTCATAAAGCTGTTTAACAATTTCTCGCGCACCTTCAAGCTCATTGTCATGAAAAATTGTATTTAAGGTTACAAAAACTTCAGCATGATAACGGTGTGCATGCTTCACCAAACGCTCAATATCAGCCACTGTATTCGGAGCTTTAGCACGCGCCCCATAAGCTGGCCCGCCGATGTAAATTGCATCAGCACCATGATTAATGGCTTCAATGCCATACTCGGCATTTTTTGCTGGGGAGAGTAATTCAAGGTGACGGCGGGAAGTTTTCATTCAGTACAGATGCTTTGATAGATTCAAAACTATAGCAGTTTTCAAGCCTTTATTCAGCATACGACACATCAAACCTCAATGGGAAAATCAACTTCCAATAAATAATTCAAGTACTTACAACTTGCAATTAAAGTCAAAGTCTTTTAGAATGCTATGATGTTAAAAATTAAAAACTTATTTTTGGTGCTTGTTTTAAGCTTAAGCCAAACTGCTTTTGCAGTTGATTTCAGCCTGTTCGGCTTAAATGACGAAACTGAAAACACTGCGACTGAAGCGCCAGTTGAAACAGCTGCTGTAACACGCAATACGAATTCATGGTCTGCGACCGCACAAGAAATTATCTTAAGTGCACTTAGTCAAACAGGCGTGAAATATAAATGGGGTGGCAATTCACCTGAAAGTGGTTTTGATTGTAGCGGTTTTGTACGTTATGTGTTTCAACAAGCGGCCAATCTAACCCTACCTCATGGCGCGCGTGCAATTAGTCAATTAGGGCAAACGGTCACCCAGCGCGAACTAAAACCTGGGGACCTGGTATTTTTCAACACCATTAGATCCACCATCTCGCATGTTGGCATTTATATTGGAAACAATCGTTTCATTCATTCCCCAAGTGCAGGTAGTTCCATTAGCGTGACTGACATGGGAGATTCATATTGGGCAAAACGCTTCACTGGTGCTCGCCGTTTAGACTCAAAAGAATTAGCTTCGCTCGAAGCTAATGCCGCAAAATCAATCAAGTAGTTCGATCGCTGTGACCTAAATCACGGTCCGGATCAATCCTGTCGCGAACCAACTGTTTTAATTCCTTAGATTCTGGAAAACGTGATTGCTCTTTTCGAGAAAAAATCACTTCTTCATTCAATCGCACTTCAAAAATACCACCAGTACTAGGAACTAGAGTCAAACTCGTGATGTCTGAATCGAACGTCGTCAGTAACTCCTGTGCAAGCCAAGCTGCACGAAGCAACCAGCGACACTGGGTACAATATTCAATTTCAAGCTGGGTCTTTTGCATATTGTCCTTATAATTTTGTTGTTTTTACTATTTAAATCATTTTGAATTAGCTAAAACTAACACGAAAATAGTCCGCTATAAATTAATAAACGAATCTATAATATCGCAAGATATTTTTATACATCAGAGTAACTTTGATTAAGGAATTATTATTACATGCGCTCAAAATTTGAAAAAATCAGCCTCATCACTATTGGCGCTGTATTGGGTATTACCTTAAGTCTTAATTACCCTGCAATTGCAGAAAAAAATACTAAGCCTCAGCTTCCTCTCGACGAATTACGCACCTTTGCTGAAGTCTACGGCAAAATCAAAAGTGACTACGTGGAATCAGTTGAAGACAAAAAACTGATTAACGAAGCCATCAATGGCATGCTAACTGGATTAGATCCACATTCATCATTTTTAGACGTTGAAGGATTCAAGGACTTGCAAGCTGGCACGCAAGGTGAGTTCGGCGGACTTGGCATTGAAGTCGGCATGGAAGACGGATTAGTTAAAGTAATTTCACCTATCGAAGATTCACCTGCATTTAAAGCAGGCATCAAATCAGGTGATTTGATTATGCAATTGGACGAGAAACTGGTGAAGGGCATGTCACTCAATGATGCCGTTAAAATCATGCGCGGCAAACCAAATACACCAATCAAATTAACTGTTTTACGCAAAGGTGAGAACAAGCCACTTTACATTACACTAACGCGCGCAATCATTAAAACGCAAAGTGTGAAATATAAATTAAGTGAGCCTAACTACCCCTACTTAAGAATTACTCAATTCCAAGAACACACTGGTGAAGACTTAGCTAAAGCGATTAAAACTTTAAGAGAACAAAACAAAGGCCCATTTAAAGGTTTAGTTTTAGACTTGCGTAACAACCCAGGTGGCTTATTAAATGCTGCTGTTGGCGTAAGTGGTGCATTCATTCCTAAAGATGCTTTAGTTGTTTATACAGAAGGCCGCACGCCGGATGCAAAAATGCAACTAACTGCTAATCCAGCTAATTACTCACGTGGTGGCGAAAGCGCAGATTACTTAAAAGATTTACCAGCAGATATTAAGAGTATTCCAATGGTGGTCATTGTTAACGGTGGTTCAGCTTCAGCGTCTGAAATTGTTGCAGGTGCATTACAAGATCACAAACGCGCAGTGATTATGGGCACACAAAGCTTTGGTAAAGGCTCTGTGCAAACGATCTTGCCAATGAATAATGGCACAGCAATCAAATTAACTACTGCACGTTATTTCACGCCTAATGGCCGTTCAATTCAAGCCAAAGGCATCGTGCCAGACATTATTGTTGAAGACCCAGCAAATCCTTCTGACGCAGGTCTAAATCTGCGTGAAGCTGATTTGAGTCGCCATCTTTCAAATCCTAAAGAAGCAGAAGCGCCAGCAAAAACTGAGGCTGCGAAACCTGCATCACCTAAAGAAGAAAGCAAAGAAAAACATGTCGAGTTCAAACCAATAGAAGCAGGCACTAAATCTGACTTCCAATTCATGCAAGCGATTAACTTACTCAAAGGCATGGATATCATTCAATCAGGTAAGAAATAAGATACCAAGATGCTTGATCGATTAATTGTTGAATTTGATAAAGGCCTTAAAACGCTGACCGCAAATGCGCACAGCGTTAGGCCTCATCCAGATCAACACATCAACCAAGCTAAAGAAGATTTAACTAGCGAAGAGAAACGTCACGCTGCCTCCTTGATGCGAATTAATCATTGCGGGGAAGTATGTGCGCAAGCCTTGTACAATGGGCAGGCACTTACGGCCAAAAATCCAGAAACGGTCAAGGCTCTAGAGCAAGCTTCAAAAGAAGAAACTGAACATCTAGCTTGGTGTGAAAAACGCATACAAGAATTAGGTGGTCACACCAGCTTTTTAAATCCAATCTGGTACGCCAGTTCATTTACTTTAGGTGCTATTGCTGGCGCATTAGGTGATAAATGGAATTTAGGTTTTCTGGCAGAAACTGAGCGTCAAGTAGGCAGGCATCTCAACCATCACTTAGAAACACTTCCAAGCAATGACGCGAAAAGCCGAGCAATCTTAGAACAGATGAAAATTGACGAAGCAGAGCACGCGAAAACTGCTGTTCATCTCGGCGCAGCTGAATTACCTACGCCTATTAAAGCAGCCATGCAAAGCATGTCTAAAGTCATGACAAAAACTACCTATCATTTATAGATACATAAAACCCATGAAAAAATTTAGTGATTTTTTAGCAGAACTTGAAACTACAGACCAAATTCAAAAAATCGAATTAATGAACCTTGCTGGCGACGTGGTTGGTTTGATAGAAAACAAGCCAGGCAGCCAAGGCTCTGTAAGAGTATTTAATCACTTGTTTAAAAAATGGGGCAGCATCACTAAAGATGCCGCAAAAGATGGCTTAAAAATTTACGCCGAACACACAGCTGACGCTGAAGAGAACCCTGGCAAACACCCTAATATTGACAGGTTATTGAATGTGATTGAAACAGGTGAAGTGCTCACTGTCTCAATCACGCACTCTTAACTAGACCTCTGATTCCACGATTTCAAAATCGTGGCTCATCTGCGCAGCTTTTCCCAACATAATAGAAGCTGAACAATATTTTTCAGCCGATAAATTCACTGCACGTTCAACCTGCACAGGATTCAATCCATTACCAGTGACAACGAAATGTACGTGAATTTTCGTAAACACTTTAGGGATTTCGTCTGCACGTTCAGCAGTAATTTCTGCAACACAATCAGTAATAGGTTGACGTGATTTTTTAAGAATCGTCACCACATCAATTGAAGAACAGCCGCCCATTCCAACAAGCAACATTTCCATTGGACGCATGCCTAAATTACGACCACCCACTTCTGGTGAGGCATCCATAATAACCGCATGGCCGCTTTCGGTTTCGCCCATAAAACAGACATCTTCAACCCACTTCACTCTTGCTTTCATTGCATTGCCTTTATTGTTTAAGAGGATTTAAATTATTTAATGCCTAATAACTCAACATCAAAAATCAAAGTAGCATTTGGAGGAATCACACCACCTGCACCATAAGCACCGTAACCCATGTGCGGTGGAATAATCAAAGTACGTTTACCACCAACCTTCATCCCTTCAAAGCCTTGATCCCAGCCTTGAATAACTTGGCCAGCTCCCAAGAAGAAAACAAATGGCTCATGACGATCAACCGAACTATCAAATTTAGTACCTTTGCCGTCAGATTTACTTGGGTCATATAACCAACCTGTGTAATGCACAGTCACATTAAAACCAGGTTCAGCTTCACGCCCTTCGCCAACTACAGTATCTTTTTTGATCAGATCAGTTACATTTTGTGTCATAGCATTTTCCTTCGTTGATGATTTTGAATCGGCTTTACAACCGCTGATTGCAAGCATTGCGACTAACAATGCACTTGCGAATATCGTTATTTTTTTCATATTGCATCCTTCATTCAATAAGCTGTCGATGATACCCGAGAATTTAATTTTACCAATTATTTTTGCTGGTCAATCCAAGTCAATAAAGCATCTTGCGCTGGTTTAGTTGCGCCGGCATTTTCACCATTCGCCAAAACCACAATGACCCAACGACGACCTTTTGCATCGAGGACATAACCAGCGATTGTGCGTACACCATCTAAAGAGCCCGTCTTTAAATGTGCTCGCCCATAAAGCGGACTATCTTTTCTGGATTTCAATGTTCCATCCACACCATAGATGGGTAAAGATGCCATCAACTCAGGCATCACAGGGCTGTGATAAGCACTCACCAATAAAGCACCTAAATGTTCAGCACTAATGCGCTCAACTCTAGATAAACCTGCGCCATTTTCTAAAACCAATTCAGGGAAAATTAAACCTTTATTTTTTAACCAGGCTTTAAGGACTTGTTCACTTTTAGCTGTCGTAGCGATTTGAGTTTCGTCACCTGCTCGACTCAAACTTAAGTACATAGAGCGAGCAATCACGTTATTGCTACTTTTATTCATTTCACGCATTGCTTCGGCTAAAGTTTCTGAAGCGTGCTCAGTCAACAAAACTGCGTTCTGCGGAACACTTGCTGCTTTAATGGTCAATGCCGATTTTTTAAGCCAACGACCGCCAACGTCTTCCCAAACACTGGCTAAAACATTACCAAAATAATCACCACCATCTAACCAGTTAATATCGATATATTTATCGCCGCAACTTTTAGGAAAGCTACCCTGCACATTTAAGGTCTGACCTTCACGTTTAATCTTGAGTGCATTTTTCCAATCACCACAATCAGCATCAGTGAGTTTCACATCGATATTTTTAATCAATGTTTTCCATTGCGGATAAACCACTGTTACTAATCCGTTGGCACTCGGTGAAAACTGGAGACGGATGGCCTGCTGATTCAACATGATAGCTTCGGCGGGTGCGTTATAAGCACGATAAGGCTTAGCATCAAAAGCAGCGGCATCAAAACTCTGTTTTGCATAAGCCATTTGATCCAAGACGACATCACAACAAATTTCATTAAGGTTGTACTTTTGCTTAAGCTCACTTGCTACTTCATTCAAAGCAGCAGTATTCATTGTTGGGTCACCAGAACCTTTAATCCATAAGCCACCGTCCAGCACGCCTTGTTTTGGATAGCTCAATCCATAAAACTGAGTTTTCCAACGATATGAGGGGCCAAGCAAATCTAATGCTGCATAACTCGTTAGCAACTTCATGACTGATGCAGGATTGCGTGAGACCGCTGCTTGATGACTTAATAAAGGCTGAGTTTCATCGATACGCTGAACAAAAACACTGACATTTTCAGGTGCAACGTTTTCTGCTTTTAATGCAGTCAAAACAGTTTCGGGTAATTGCGCATGAGCTGCAGAAGCACACAGCAACAAAAGAAATGGAATTAAGCGCATGCCAGTACCAAAGATTTAGTAGTGCTCAACATAAAGTCAATTTCAGACTCATTAATTACATAAGGGGGCATGAAATACACGGTATTGCCAATCGGCCTTAATAACAAACCGTGTGAAAGCGCTTGCTGATAAAAGTTTTGCTGGAATTTAGATGAGCTTGTTGTGACATCAAACGCCCAAATCATACCTTGATGACGTAAATGCTTAATCGGCATATCAGGCCACATAGCCAATAATGCATTAATGTAAGCCTGCGTTTTTTGATTTTTCATCAAGACTTGGTCTTGCTCAAAAATCTCCAAGGTCGCTAATGCCGCACTACAAGCTAGAGCATTACCAGTATAGCTATGCGAATGTAAAAAGCCTCGCGCCACACTATCATCATAAAAAGCTTGGTAAATCTCATCTGTGGTTAGCGTGACAGAAAGCGGTAAATACCCGCCGGTGATACCTTTAGAAAGACAAATAAAATCCGGCTGAATCTCAGCTTGCTCGCAAGCGAACATGGTGCCAGCACGACCGAAGCCAACTGCAATTTCGTCTGCAATTAAATGTACCTGATATTTTGAGCAAATCTCACGAACCCGTTTTAAATAAACTGGGGAATACATACCCATACCACCAGCACACTGTATAAGTGGCTCAACGATAAACGCAGCAATTTCAGCATGATGGTGCGATAAGTATTTTTCAACAAACTCTGCACAGCGCACGGCGTAAGCCTCAGCAGTTTCATCGGCATCAGCTAAGCGTGCATCGGGCGATGGCATTTGCATACTTTGCTGCAATAATGGCGCATAAGTATCTTTAAAAATAGCCACGTCAGTCACCGCAAGCGCACCGATGGTTTCACCGTGATAACTGTTTTGCAAACTCAGGAATTTAGTTTTATTAGGAAGGCCTGAATTTCGCCAATAATGGAAACTCATTTTCAAAGCAATCTCAGTCGCAGACGCGCCATCCGACGCATAAAAACAATGTCCCAAACCTGTCAATTGTCCTAATTTTTCAGAGAGCTTCACCACAGGCTCATGAGTAAAGCCTGCCAACATCACATGCTCTAATTGATCGAGTTGACGGCTAATAGCCGCTTTAATTCTAGGCTCATTGTGCCCAAATAAATTGACCCACCAAGAACTCACGCCATCAAGATATTTTTGGCCATCAAAATCTTCGAGCCAAACTCCTTCGGCACGCGAAATGGGCAGCAAAGGCAAATGCTCATGGGCTTTCATCTGTGTGCATGGATGCCAGACAGATTGAAGACTACGTTTTAATAAATCCTGATTTTTATTCAAAATATTTTTTCAAATTAATGCACGATATGCTGAGAATTCACTTGTGGCGTCATAACGTGACGACCTTGTAAACTAATATCCCAACCAGCTTCTTTTGTCGCTAATTGCAACATATTAGCGAAGGCAATTTTCAACTCCATACTTAAAGCCACGCGAGCACGCTTCGCATCTCTAGCACTTAAATCCAAAACGAATTGTGTTTGCGTATCTTCAACAATCTCACAATTTACGGCCAATAAAGGAGCATCTAACATTGGCGTGCGATTTTCTTGATATTGAGATTTAAAATCGATATTAGGAGTAGCACTATTAATTAAAGTCTCAGCATTTACTTGCTGTGGCGTCATTATCTGCGGTGAAACATTATCAAGCCCACCTTGAGCATTCATGGTAAAAACTTGCAATGCTGGTTCTTCTGCCACATGTGTTCCATGTAGCCAAGTCCAAATCGATTTAGCAATACGACGTGTCAGCCAAATCGCCAACTCTGAGTTATCTGTCAAACCGACTTTAAGTAACAATCTGTCTTGATCTGCATCATAGGCAAGATTAAGTTGCTGTATAACAACAGCTGTCGCATTGTTTTTTTCTAGTGTTTCCGTCACGCCTAAAATCTCCGCACTACTCAGTCTTAATCTACATTATCGCTTAATGTCTCACATTTATTCTGAAAATAATTGAGAAAAATTTTGAGTTAAGCACTTGAAAAGCTAAAACAAGACCCCCATAACTAGCACTCACGGGGTATGAGTGCTAAAATTCGCCCCACAGATTTTTTGTTTTTATTTAGATTTATTTTTAAGGAGCAATTCATGAAGATTCGTCCTTTACACGATCGCGTTATTGTTAAACGTTTAGAAGAAGTTCGCACTACGGCATCAGGCATTGTTATTCCTGATACAGCAACGGAAAAACCAGACCAAGGTGAAGTTGTTGCTGTTGGTCCTGGTAAAAAAGATGACAACGGCAAAGTGATTGCACTTGACGTTAAAGTTGGCGACAAAGTGTTGTTCGGCAAATATGCTGGTCAAACTGTAAAAATTGACGGCAACGAATTATTAGTAATGACTGAATCAGACTTAATGGGCGTAATCGAGGCTTAATTGGCCCGCCTTTTTTAAGCGTAATTTTAAGTAATTAAATAAGTAATTTAGGAGATTTAAGATGGCTGCTAAAGACGTAAGATTTGGTGATGACGTTCGCCAAAAAATGGTAACTGGTGTAAATATTTTAGCTAACGCTGTGCGCGTTACTTTAGGCCCTAAAGGTCGTAACGTAGTTCTAGAGCGTTCATATGGTTCACCAACCATCACTAAAGACGGTGTGTCTGTTGCTAAAGAAATCGAATTGAAAGACAAATTCGAAAACATGGGTGCGCAATTGGTTAAAGAAGTTGCGAGCAAAACCAATGACATCGCTGGTGATGGCACAACAACTGCAACAGTATTAGCTCAAGCAATCATCCGTGAAGGGATGAAATCTGTTGCTGCAGGCATGAACCCAATGGACCTAAAACGTGGTATCGACAAAGCAGTTGAAGCTGCTGTTGCTGACTTGAAATCACAATCTAAACCATGTACAACTAGCAAAGAAATCGCTCAAGTTGGCTCTATCTCAGCTAACTCAGATACTTCAGTTGGCCAAATCATTGCAGATGCAATGGACAAAGTAGGTAAAGAAGGTGTGATTACTGTTGAAGACGGTTCAGGCTTACAAAATGAATTAGACGTAGTTGAAGGTATGCAATTCGACCGTGGTTACTTATCACCATACTTCATCAACAACCAAGAACGTCAAATCGCATTAATGGACAATCCATTCGTGCTTTTATACGACAAAAAAATCTCTAATATCCGTGATTTGCTACCAGCGCTTGAACAAGTAGCTAAAGCTGGTCGTCCATTGTTAATTATCGCTGAAGATATCGACGGCGAAGCATTAGCAACATTGGTTGTGAATAACATCCGTGGCATTTTGAAAACATGTGCTGTTAAAGCACCTGGTTTCGGTGACCGTCGTAAAGCAATGTTGGAAGACATCGCTATCTTGACTGGTGGTACTGTGATTGCTGAAGAATTAGGCTTGAAACTTGAAAATATCAAGTTAGAAGACCTAGGCCAAGCTAAACGTATCGAAGTAGGTAAAGAAAACACCATCATCATCGACGGTGCTGGCAATGAAGACAACATCAAAGCACGTATCGACCAAGTGAAGAAACAAGCTGAAGATGCAACAAGCGATTACGACCGTGAGAAATTGCAAGAACGTGTTGCAAAACTAGCAGGCGGCGTTGCTGTGATTAAAGTTGGCGCGACAACTGAAATCGAAATGAAAGAGAAAAAAGCACGTGTGGAAGACGCATTACATGCAACACGCGCAGCGGTTGAAGAAGGTATCGTTGCTGGTGGTGGCGTAGCGTTGATTCGTGCACGTGACGCAATTGCTAAAGTAAAAGGCGACAACCACGATCAAGATGCTGGCGTGAAAATTGTATTGCGCGCAGTTGAAGAGCCATTACGTCAAATTGTTCAAAATGCTGGATGTGAGCCATCAGTCGTAGTAAACAACGTAGCTGCCGGCAAAGGTAACTACGGTTACAACGCTGCTAACGAAACTTACGGCGACATGGTTGAAATGGGCGTGCTAGATCCAACTAAAGTAACGCGTTCTGCATTGCAAAACGCAGCTTCAGTGGCTGGCCTAATGCTTACAACAGACTGCATGATTGCTGAATTACCTAAAGAAGACGCTCCAGCAATGGGTGGTGGTGATATGGGCGGCATGGGTGGCATGGGTGGGATGATGTAATCCTTGCTTTGAAAGCATTGAAATAAAAAAACCCGCTTCGGCGGGTTTTTCGCATTTTAGTTGCCAATCTCGTGGTGCGTATTTTCTGAAGAACGGATTGTTAGTAAAGGCCCGCAAGACCTCAGGGGTCTTCCCCAATTTACCAATACCATCGAGCTGGCAGGTAAAGTGTAAAAAAAAGCCCCGACCTAAGGGAATTAAAGTCGGGGCAAACTAGCCTATAAAGGCTCCACACTTAGGGAGGAAAGTGTGGGACTTGCACATGACAACTCTGAAAGCCACATGCAAATCGTATGTGTATAGAGCGCAATCAAATGTAATAAGTTCCCAACCATTCCCTTTCAATAATTATTCACTTAATCTGCAGTAAGTGTTCTCGAAGTGGGCCTGACCTGCGATAATCTCACGATGATAAATTCAAGTAATCCAGTTCAAGATTCTCTTCTGACGGGTCTTAATGAAAAGCAATTGGAAGCGGTAACTTTGCCGCATCAATCCGCCCTCATTTTGGCTGGCGCAGGCAGTGGTAAAACGCGCGTACTGACCACACGAATTGCTTGGCTGATTCAAACAGGGCAAGTGTCTCCAACAGGCTTATTGGCCGTAACCTTTACCAATAAAGCAGCCAAAGAGATGTTGACGCGTCTCACCGCTATGTTACCAATCAACACGCGTGGCATGTGGGTAGGCACCTTCCATGGCCTCTGTAATCGCTTATTACGAGCACACCATCGTGAAGCCTTGCTACCTGCAACTTTCCAGATTCTAGATAGTGCCGATCAGCTTTCATCGATTAAAAGATTGATGAAAGTCATGAATGTCGATGATGAGAAATTCCCACCTAAGCAAGTCATGGGCTACATCAATAGTTGCAAAGAAGAAGGCTTACGCGCCCATACTGTAGATGCTTACGACCCGCACTCACAGCGCATGCGTGAGATTTTTGAGGAATACGACAAACAATGTCAACGTGAAGGTGTGGTTGATTTTGCTGAGCTGCTATTGCGTTGCTATGAGTTACTAAGCCGCGATAAAAATATCCGCCAACATTATCAAGAACGTTTTAAATACATCTTGGTTGATGAGTTTCAAGATACTAATAAACTGCAATACATGTGGTTAAAACTATTTGCAGGGATGGCTAAAGAAGAGCCCAACAACTGTATTTTTGCTGTGGGTGATGATGATCAGTCTATCTATGCTTTCCGTGGCGCACGTGTCGGTAATATGCGAGATTTTGAGGTGGATTTTAAAGTCCAAAATATCGTCAAACTAGAACAGAACTATCGTTCACACAGCAATATCTTGGATGCGGCAAATGCCATTATTTCAAACAATAACAATCGACTTGGTAAGAACTTGTGGACGGCTGCAGGTGCTGGCGAGCCAGTGCGTGTTTACCAAGCTTATAACGATATTGATGAAGCAAGCTTTATCGTTGATGAAGTCAAAATGCTACATAGCGATGGCTGGGCACTCAACGACATCGCCCTCTTATATCGCTCTAACGCCCAATCTCGTGTGATTGAGCACGCTTTATTTTCAAACAATATCCCATATCGTGTTTACGGCGGCTTGCGCTTCTTTGAGCGTGCTGAAATTAAACATGCCATGGCTTATTTAAGACTCGTCAGCAATCCTGAAGATGACTTAGCGCTCCTTCGTGTGGTTAACTTCCCTACACGCGGCATAGGGGCGCGTAGCTTAGAGCAACTGCAAGAATCAGCAAGAGCGCAAGATTGCAGTCTATGGCAAGCGGCAGTCAATAAAGTCGGCAATGGTCGCCCAGGTAAAGGCATAGAAGGCTTTGTCGCACTCATTAAGCAAATGCAAGAAGATGCAAAAGGTTTAACACTACCTGAGATGACCGAAATTGCCAGCACCATGTCTGGCCTTAAAAATTTCTATCAAGGTGAAAAGGAAGGCGAAGACCGCATTGCCAACTTGGATGAACTGATTAACGCTGCTGTCAGCTTTATGAATAACAATGGTGATGCACTCGAAGATAGCAGCAATGGACTGACTGAGTTCTTAACCCATGCCAGCTTAGAAGCTGGTGAACATCAAGCAGATGTTGGTGCAGATGCACTACAGCTCATGACAGTACATGCAGCAAAAGGTTTGGAATTTAAAGCAGTGTTTATTAGCGGTCTGGAAGAAGGTTTATGTCCACACGAAAACAGCTTGTACGAGAATAACGGCTTAGAAGAAGAGCGCCGTTTAATGTATGTGGCCGTAACGCGTGCAAGACAGCGATTGTATCTAAGCCATGCACAAAGCCGCATGTTGCATGGACAAATTCGCTATGGAATAGCATCACGCTTTTTAGATGAAATTCCTGAAGGCTTGTTAAAACGTCTTAATAGCCGTCAAGTTCAAAAACCAAGCATGAGTAATTATGGCAGTCAAAACTATCAAACAACCGCAGCTTCTAATAGTAGTGAACAAAAATCAGCGATGCCATGGAAGATAGGTCAAGCAGTTTCGCATGCTAAATTCGGCCAAGGCGTCGTGGTCAGTTATGAAGGCAACGCCAGCGATATGCGCATTCAAATTAATTTTGGGCGCGAAGGTTTAAAATGGCTGGCGATGGAATATGCGAAATTAGAAAAGGTATAAATATCAAAATGAACCAAACATTTTCATTACGTCGAATCTTGGGCATCGCCACGCTATTTTTGTGCTTACAAAACTTGAGCTTATTAGCGTATGCCGATGACAACCAAATTCATCAACAAGCATGGCAATTAATTACTCTAGACAGAGTTGCGATTGAAGAAAAAACAAAGCCGTACTTTATTTTCTCAGAAGACGGTAACGTTTATGGCTATGGAGCATGTAATTATTTTGCAGGTAAATTTAAATCTACCATTGAGGGGGAATTCCTTATTACCCAGCTCAAAAGAACAAACGAAACTTGTGAAAATGATGACGACATTGAAGTCAAACTCATGGCCTCAATGTTGATGAGCAATCGTTTTATCATTGAAGCTGGTCAACTAAAATTGATGAGTGACCAACAACTCACTGTCGCTTTTGAACCTAAGGCAGATGTAAACAGAAATGAATTAATTAAACAAGCAACACTATTGAAGGCGCGCAAAAAACCAGTAGCGAATGAACGCAAAAAAACCAAGAAACTAAAAGGCAAAAAAGCGACTGTTAAACAGACTAATGAAAAATCCAAATCTAGCGAAAAAACTATTAAAGGAAAAAATGCTAAAGGGACAAAAAGCAATGCGACAAAAGTAAGCAGACCTAAAAAATCGAGCGCTGTAAAAGCATCTGCTGCCAAAGGCAAAACGAGTAAATCTTCGCCAAAAACTAAAGTTAAGCAAGTCAAAGCAAAATAATGAAAATAGCCTATAAAAAATTAAGTTTGGGATTGTTACCGTTTTTATTTTTGAGCTTGCCCAAACTCGCTCTCGCAGAAACATCGATGGCAATGATCGATAATAATAGTCACAATCAAAAGAACTATATCGAGATCAGCCCATTTAGCGCAAAACACCAGGATGAGGAAATGATTTCGCCAAAATCAGTCAACATCCATCCTCACAAAAATAAGATGTATATCAATGCCTTGGAAGCAGGAAAAACGCTTGTCTATTCAAATAAAACGTTTGAAAAGCTTAAAACCATAGATCATAGCTTTAGTGATCACAGCAGCTTAAAAGCTGGGTCACGATTTTTTGGAAAACCTGTTGAGGGCTGGTTTACACATGATGGTCGATATTACTGGGTGACTTACTATCGCTGGAGTGATGATGCAAATGCAATGAACAACTCTGGCTTTGCTCTTATTGATACTGATACAGACCAAATTGTGCGTGCATTTCCTACCGGCAATATTCCTAAATTTATTACAGCTAATGCAGAGAGCACTTTATTGTCGGTAACACTATGGGGTGAAAATAAAGTTGAGCTTTATGACATTAGCGATGTTACAAATACCCATCTTATAAGCACTATCGCTTTAGGCCCAAAAGTCTACGCAGAACCAGGATCTAATCGGGACAATGCTTGCGGCATGTGCTTACGCGGCACCGCCTTTATCCCCCACTCCAATTTGTTAGCTGTTGCTCAAATGGGTAGCGGTGGTGGCATTTGGCTTATTGATACCAACACAATGAAAGTTCTGCGTGGCTTGCGAAAAACGCCTGCAACTCCACGCCATCTCCAAGTCTATGAAGATTGGCTATACTTTAGTGCAAACGCATCTGGCACGGTTGGACGAATATTAATTAGTGATTTAGAACGTGCCGCAAAAGACGATAAATTCGAACCATCAATTGAAGCGAAAAAGTTTGGTGAGGGAGCAAGGACAATAAAAATATTTAAGAATCATATTTTTGCTGCACTCAATCATTCACAAAAAGTGGCGATCTCAAACTTAGACTTTACTGGAATGAAAACCATACCGGCTCCTGCTTTTCCAGTAGGCTTAGATGTAGATGAAAATATTTTAGCGGTAACAAGCCAAGGGCGAGGTGGAGAAGGTGGGCATCGAGTTTGGATTTATAACTACAACACCCTACCCTAGAATTTATTAGTCAGATTTGACTGGAGTATCCTCAAAAATATCGCTATAGCTAGTATAAATAGAAGCGGTCATGACAGGAATCATCAGCAATAAGCCCAAGCCCAATGGGATAATTGCAAGCATCAACAACACCATCGTAATTAAGCCATACACCATAAATGGCAAGATGTTTTCTACACAAGCCAAAAAGCTTTGGCGCATTGCTTGCGCAGCAGTAAGCTCATTAAAAATAATAAGTGTTGGGGCAAACCAGTAAGACATCACCAAAGGCACAATCAAAAGCAAGCCTATTAATAGCGTTTTATAAAATCCATGACCTAAAATCGCTTCGGCTTGTTGTGAAGTAAGCTCATGACCGGAAGTTAATGCATGCATTGCGTCAGGGCCAATACTAAAGAACATCACACTCATGACAAGCAAAATACCGGTCATGTAAATACCGCCGACAGTAATCAATTGTCCAGTATGTTGTTTAAAACCAGCAAACAAATGATTCAACTCCAATTGCTCACCGTTATCCAAAGCACGACAACCGAACATAAAACCGCCAACAAATACCGGAGCCAATAAATTCAAAACCAGTGGCCCAACCAAATTGATATAAGAAAGCACCATCGCAATCAATAAATAAATCGCAAACATCAAGATCCACATAACAGGATTCATTCTAAATAAAGCAAAGCCTTTTGCAATCCAAGCCCATCCATGGCTAGCTTTTACTTGATGCACGTGTAATTGATCTTTATTCATTTTAATCTCTGTAAATTTAATTCTAATTATTAAACGGGAACCAACATCTGTGCAATTTCAACTTGATGCTTAATACTCCATTTTAAGATTCTCTCAAAGTGCAGAGGATCTTTTGCATGGGTTAATTCACCAGACTGCGGGAAATGGTAATCGTTCAAACGTGACAACCAAAATCGCAAAGCTGCAATTTGCAACATATCTCCCCATACTTTTGCTTCTGCTTGAGTAAGCGGCCTGACTATATGATAAGCCTGCAACATTGCATTGACTCGAGCTGGATCTAATGCACCTACTTCGTCGACACACCAATCGTTAACAGCAATAGCAAGGTCATAAAGCAAAACACCCTTACAGGCATAATAAAAGTCGATGACACCGCCAACTTTGTCGCCATCAAACAACACATTATCTTTAAATAAATCTGCGTGAATCACACCTTGTGGCAAATGCTCAATATTAAGCTGTGCTTGCTTAGCCATCGTTTGGTTAAGTACTGCCTGATCATCCTCATTCAAGAATGGAGTCACTTTATTTGCTACCGCTGTTCGCCAAACAACATCACGAGAATCATGGTTTTTACCAAAAAAATCTAATCCTGCCAGATGCATCTCAGCTAAAACCCGACCAACTTCAGCGCAGTGTGATGGGGTTGCTTGATTAATATCTTTGCCACGCAAGCAACTCACCAAAGCAGCAGGCTTGCCATTTAACATGTCTAATTGCTGGCCATCCAAGCGACGTACTGGATGTGGACAAGGAACCCCACGCTCAGCCAAATGTGTCATCAAATCTAAGAAATAAGGCAGCTCTTCTGCACTATGCTCTTCAAATAATGTAAGAACATAACGACCGATGGTAGTAGTAACAAAATAATTGGTATTTGAAATGCCTGAAGCAATACCTTGTAACTCAAGCAATTCTCCCAAAGGATAAGCTTGTAACCAAGGCTTTAATTCATCAACAGAAACAGTGGTAAATACAGACATAACAGCGCTTAAATAAACAACGCACGTTGATTAACGTGCGTTAAGCCAAAAAATTCATTCAAATTTAGAATCTGAAAATCACCCATTTAGGAATCACCATGGGCTTAGAAATATCATCAACTCTAGACCAACCACCATCTTGGTCTTCTTTCATTAAATAATAAGGTACGCCATGAGAGGGTGTAATTTTTTGCATGTAAAGTTCACCATGCACACGATACTCCTCAACAGTATCCTCACCTTTTTTAATAATTGTGACTTGAGGCTCTTCGCCCACATCCCCCTCAATAGCGCCTGGAGGTGGAAGCGCTTCAGGCAATGGTTCCAGATTGTCTGGGGTTGCTTGTTTTTCAGCAGCATAAGCAGGAATTAAAGACTGCAATGTTAAAGAAACACATGCCACCAAAACTAAAAATATTTTATTAAATCGCATA
>JBEIDM010000010.1:0-16519 GCA_040383445.1 Candidatus Methylopumilus sp.
GGCCTCCGCTTGCTTGAAAGTGGCTATGAACTTCGCTACATCGACGATACCTTTGGTCGTGGTTTAACACCTTCAGACTTTAAAGCACTTAAATCTCAACGTTTCCGCTGGGCTTTTGGTGCAATGCAAATTCTTAAACACCATCTACCGAAACTGCTTGGAGATTCAACGCTTACCTTTGGTCAGCGCTATCATTTCCTAACAGGATGGTTTGGGTGGCTAGGTGATGCGCTGCAATTAATTTTCACAATAGGTTCTATTGCTTGGACAATTGCGATGCTTGCGTTCCCTACCGCGTTTAGTTTGCCGGTGAGCATTATGATTACCCCTATCCTCTGCTTCCTTGTCATCAAGGCAGCATTAGGCCCTGTGCTTTATAGAAAGACCATGAATTGCAGCTGGAAAGATATCTTCGGCGCATCCTTAGCAAGTCTGGGCTTATCTCATGCAATTGCACGCGGGGTTATGATGGGCCTTGTAAAAAAAGATGGTGTCTTCAAAGTCACTGCAAAAGGCAAAGCTAAAATCAACAAGCTAGAGATTCTTAATCCAATTATTGAGGAATTTAGTTTATTAACCGCATTGATTATTTGTAGCCTAGCAATGCTTATCACGCGAGGATTTACTAACATTGATGCACAACTTTGGGTAACTATGCTGACATTGCAAGCATTACCATACGGAAGTGCTGTTGCTTGCCAATTTATTGCACAAAGACCTGATAGTGAATAGCGATATCAGCGCACTAATAAACGATAAGATTCATTTTACAAATCCAATCGCACTTAAAATAAATTATAATGTTGGAAAACCAACTTAAATTAAAGCATGACTAATCCTACACATACGCCTGCATGGCACGCATTAAACGAACACTTCAAACAAATATTTCCGCTACAAATGCGTGATTTATTCGCAGAAGACCCTGAACGTTTTAATAAATTCTCATTACATTTCAATGACTTCCTGCTTGACTATTCGAAACAGCGTGTCACTGAAGAAACGATGGCTTTACTGTTTCAACTTGCAAGAGAAACCGAAGTTGAAGCTTGGCGTGAACGCATGTTCACGGGAGAAAAAATCAACTTCACCGAAGAACGGGCTGTGCTTCACACTGCCCTTCGCAATCGTAGCAACACGCCCGTCTACGTTGATGGCAAAGATGTCATGCCTGAAATTAATCGCGTCCTTGGACAAATGCGCACATTCAGCGACAGCGTTCGTAATGGTCAATGGCTAGGCTATACCGGCAAACGAATTACTGATGTTGTTAATTTAGGTATTGGCGGTTCAG
The DNA here is from genome assembly GCA_040383445.1 of Candidatus Methylopumilus sp. Lineage (GTDB taxonomy): Bacteria > Pseudomonadota > Gammaproteobacteria > Burkholderiales > Methylophilaceae > Methylopumilus_A. The sequence continues at coordinate 1,295 of JBEIDM010000010.1, forward strand.
ATTTAGGTCCTGTAATGGCATGTACTGCACTCAAGGCTTACTCAAGCCCTGATTTGCAAGTGCATTTTGTGTCTAATATCGACGGTGCTCATTTAGCGCAGACATTAGAGCTATGTGATCCAGAAACGACGCTATTCATCGTCGCTTCAAAAACATTCACTACACAAGAAACCATGACTAATGCAAGATCTGCAAGGGCATGGTTCATCCAATCAGCAAAAGATCAGGCGCATGTAGCTAAGCATTTCGTGGCGCTTTCTACTAATGCAGAAGCTGTTCAAGAGTTCGGCATTGATACATCGAATATGTTTGAATTCTGGGATTGGGTTGGCGGTCGTTATTCACTATGGTCAGCGATTGGTTTATCCATTGCGCTATACATTGGTATGGATAATTTTGAATCCTTACTTGAAGGTGCCCATGAAATGGACAGCCATTTCAGAACTGCACCATTAGAAAAGAATATGCCAGTGATTATGGCGATGTTAGGGATTTGGTATAACAACTTCTTTGATGCTGAGACTTACGCAATCCTGCCTTATGATCAAGGATTATCACGCTTTGCAGCTTATATGCAGCAAGGCGACATGGAAAGTAACGGCAAGTTTGTGAATCGCGCTGGTGAGCGTATTGACTACACCACAGGCCCAATTATTTGGGGTGAAGCTGGCACCAATGGTCAACATGCGTTTTATCAACTGATTCACCAAGGCAACAAGCTGATTCCTTGCGATTTCTTAATGCCGCTTCGAAGCCAATATGCAATTGGCGAGCAAGGAGATGAGCATCACAAAATCTTGGTATCGAACATCCTTGCTCAAACAAAAGCACTGATGCAAGGTAAAACAGCCAAAGAAGCTAAGCTTGAATTAGAAGAGCAAGGTGTACCGCATCACCTCATCATGAATTTATTACCGCACCGAGTATTTGGCGGCAACCGCCCAACAAATACCCTATTAATTGATGAGCTTAACCCTAAAAGCTTAGGTAAGTTAATTGCTTTATATGAACATAAAATCTTTGTTCAAGGAATCGTCTGGAACATCAACTCGTTCGATCAATGGGGCGTAGAGTTCGGTAAACAGATCGCTAAGAAAATCCTACCTCAATTATCAGGTGAGGAAAAAGTAACTGACCATGATGGTTCAACAAACAATCTAATCAATTACTTTAAGCAAAAAACACAGCATTAAACACTAAGCATAAAATAAAAAAGGCAGAGAACATTCTCTGCCTTTTTTATTACCATAATCTAATTAATGCAAAGTGACGCTTTTAAATAAAGATTGCGTCATTGACGCACCTAAACGTTTAGCAACACGATCAGCAAAGTCTTCATGACTCGTAAAATCAACTACGTTAGGCTCTTTAATTACTTCACGCGCAACGTAATCCATACTACCTAAGCCGTCAGCAAGCCCCATTCTGATACCAGCCTCGCCACTCCAAAACAAACCACTAAAGGTTTCAGGCGTTTCTTTAAGGCGATTACCACGACCTTCTTTCACCACCGTAATAAACTGCTGATGGATTTCCGTTAACATTTTTTGGGCAAGTACTTGGTGTTTAGGATTAACTGGAGAAAAAGGATCTAGCATCGCCTTATTCTCACCAGCGGTCATTAAGCGTCGCTCGACACCAAACTTCTGCATCGCACCGGTAAAACCAAAACCATCCATCAATACGCCAATCGAACCAATAATACTTGCTTTATCTACATAGATTTTATCTGCGGCAACTGCAATGTAATAACCGCCTGACGCGCATATATCCTCTACAACAGCATAGACTGGGATATTAGGATGCAACTTACGTTGACGTTTAACTTCATCATTAATGATGCCTGCTTGCACAGGACTGCCGCCAGGACTGTTAATACGAAGAATCACACCTTTAGTGTGTTTATTTTCATACGCTTCTTGTAAGCTAGAAATAACAGAGTCAGCATTAACTTGATCAACACCAATTTCACCTTGGATATCAATCAGTGCCGTATGCGAACTAGTACTGCGAGTGGAGTTACCACCTATCCAATTCAACATGTAAAAAAGAATTAAAAACAAGTAAACAAAAGTCAGTGTCTTAAAAAAAATGCTCCAAAAACGATTTCGCTTTTGTTCCTTTATCGCCGTTAAAGCAATATTTTCTATTGCTTCACGTTCCCAATTAGCATCATTCAATTTCTTATCGGCCATCAAATTCTCTTTTCAGTATTAAATAACTTACAAACTGCGCTTATGATATCAAAAAATTACTAAGTACTTATTTTTATGTAACTTATGTGTTATATCTCAACCATATACCTAAATGCTCAAATTGATCAAAATGTGCCAAAGGTTGATGCGGTAGCAATCTTTCTAGGGGATGTGCCCCAAAAGTCACGCCCAGACTTTTTACATTTGCGTTCTGCGCCATTTGTAAATCGAAGCTAGTATCACCAACCATTAATGTACGCTCGGGACTAGTTGCTACCTCATCCATTAAGTCTAAAATCATTTGCGGATGTGGTTTTGAGTGACATTCATCAACGCAACGTGTCGCGATAAAATGATGCTTAATTCCACTTTTATCCAAGGCTCTATTAAGTCCCTGACGTCCCTTTCCTGTGGCAACAGCTAGAGAAATGCCTTTATTGACTAGATGTTCAACTGTTTCAGCAGCACCATCAAATAGTGGAATAGATTGCTCACCTTGTCCGTAATGATAAGTGTAGCGCGCAGTCATTTGCGTTAATTGCGCATCTGGAATTTTCCCAAACAATTCATACACAGCCTCTCTAAAACCAAGACCGATAATTCCGCTCGCTGCATGTTGACTAGGTTCGCTTAAACCAACTTCGACACTCGCCTTACAAATAGCATCCACAATAAGTTGCGTTGAGTTTGCTAACGTTCCATCCCAATCAAAGATAATTAAATCGTACTTATTTTGCATCTTAAACTTTATTCTCAATCGCTAGTTTTTTTAAAAATCTATCTAATTCTGCTGGCAGCGGCGCAATCAAATTGAGCTTCTCACCAGTTAATGGGTGACGAATATTCGTCTCAGCCGAATGTAAAAACATTCGTTTCAAACCATTCTTTTGAAGCATCTTATTTAAAGCGAAATCACCGTATTTATCATCCCCTAAGATAGGAAAGCCTAGGTGCGCCAATTGAACGCGTAGTTGATGTGTACGACCAGTAATTAACTGTGCTTCAAGCAAGCTGTAATCTCCGAAATGCTGCTTCAAATGGAAAATGGTTTCTGATGTTTGCTCATCTTCCGCATTAGGATTTGGACGCCCATTCACCACTGTGACTCGACGCTCGCCATTAGGCAGGCTGTGCTTTTGAAGCATCAATGTCACTTTCTTTTGCTTTTCTTTCCAGTGCCCATTAACCAACATGAGATAACGCTTATCCATTTGATTGCGACGCATTGCCTCATGCAAAGCAACTAATGCACTTCGCTTCTTACCAACCATCAAAACACCGGAAGTTTCTCGATCAAGACGATGAACCAACTCTAAAAACTTAGCCTGAGGACGTTCTAGTCTCAACTGCTCAATTACGCCACGACTAACACCACTGCCACCGTGCACCGCCATACCCGCTGGCTTATCCAGAACGAGCATTGCATCATCTTCAAAAATAACAGACTGCTCAAACTTGGCTGCAACCTGTTTAGGTGGCTCATCAACATGGTCAGCCACTTTTGCACGTATCGGTGGAATCCTCACCAAATCGCCCATTTCCAGCTTGTAAGTAGCGTCAATTCGCTTTTTGTTAACGCGAACTTCTCCGCTTCTTAGAATGCGATACAAATGACTCTTAGGAACCCCTTTTAAGGTTTTAGTGAGGTAATTATCAATTCGCTGACCAACACTGCCCTCATCAATCGTGAGCATCGCTGCACTTGATTCACTAATTTCATTACTTATTTTGCTTAAATTTGTCATCTCACCTATACTACGAAACTCTTGAAGATTATGCGCCAAGCGCTTCTTCTAAGAATGAATTGAATGTTTTAGATTTATCTAAAAAAACACCTTGGTTAATTTCGCTCGCCAAATAAAATTAAGTAGCGATTTTTGTATTAAAAAAATTAATGCGCTCAAGCCCTACAGAACATCTGCCAATACCAAGAGTATAAGCGATGGCGTGGCTTGGATTAGCTAGAACTTTGAATTTTAGCCGATATTGTCGACTAAACCGAATCTAAATTAATAGACAGAACAAACGAAACTGGACTACACAAAACATTTAACGAGTCATTTACCCAACAAATTCAATCTGATGTTCTAAAATAACAACAGACTTTTTGTGAGGCGACAAAATAACGCCTCCTCTAAATTAGCAGCAATTTAAAAAATTGCTTTAAATACTCGATGTTTAAATAAGTCCAAACAAGGTTTTTCTGGCAGATATAGTGCTTATGTTTGTTGCAATATATCGCTGTTACTCGCGAGTCTGAAGTTCACCTCTAGCATCCACACCACCTTCATCTGGCATCATCTGCAAGCCCGCTCAGAGCGCGGGAGTCAACACAATGAAACGTATGTTATTTAATGCGACGCAGTCTGAAGAACTTCGCGTCGCGATTGTCGATGGTCAAAAACTAATTGACCTTGATATCGAATCTGCAGGTAAGGAACAACGCAAAAGCAACATCTACAAAGGCGTTATTACCCGCATCGAACCTTCTTTAGAAGCAGCCTTTGTTAATTACGGTACAGATCGCCACGGCTTCTTACCTTTCAAAGAAGTTGCACGTAGCTACTTCCAAAACGATGTTGATGGCGGTCGCGCACGCATTCAAGACGTGCTTAAAGAAGGTCAAGAACTCATCGTGCAAGTGGATAAAGATGAACGCGGCAACAAAGGTGCTGCACTCACTACTTTCATCTCGCTTGCTGGTCGTTATTTAGTATTAATGCCAAACAACCCACGTGGCGGTGGTGTTTCACGCCGCATTGAGGGTGAAGACCGCAACGAACTCCGTGACATCATGGCACAACTTGAAGTGCCAAATGGAATGAGCATCATTGCACGTACTGCTGGTATTGGTCGTACGCTTGAGGAACTTCAATGGGATTTAAGCTACCTATTACAACTTTGGACAGCGGTTGAAAGTGCTTCAACTATCCAGAATGGTCCTTTCTTAATTTACCAAGAAGGCAGCTTGGTGATTCGTGCAATTCGCGATTACTTCCAACCAGATATCGGTGAAATCTTAATCGATACACCTGACATCCATGAACAAGCCATTCAGTTCATGAATCATGTGATGCCTGGCAATGTAGCCCGCGTTAAGCTTTACCAAGACGAAACACCCCTATTCTCACGCTTCCAAATTGAACATCAAATTGAAACTGCATTCTCACGCGAAGTAAGGTTGCCTTCTGGTGGCGCAATTGTGATTGACCACACGGAAGCGCTAGTTTCTGTAGACGTTAACTCAGGCCGTTCAACCAAAGGTAGCGACATTGAGAATACAGCTTTCAACACAAACTTAGAAGCTGCAGAAGAAGTTGCACGTCAACTCCGCTTACGCGATCTAGGTGGCTTAGTTGTCATTGACTTCATTGACATGGAAAGCCAACGCAATCAACGTGAAGTTGAAAACCGCTTACGTGATGCGCTGCATTATGACCGCGCTCGTGTCCAAACTGGAAAAATCTCACGTTTTGGCTTGCTTGAGCTTTCTCGTCAACGCTTACGCCCAAGTCTTGGTGAAAGTAACCACATTCCTTGCCCACGCTGCCATGGCACTGGCCATATTCGCGGCATTGAATCAACAGCGCTTCATATCTTGCGTATCACTCAAGAAGAAGCAATGAAAGAGAACAGCAAGGCAATCCAGGTTCAACTTCCTGTTGAAGCTGCTACATTCTTGCTGAATGAAAAACGTGCTGATATTCATAAAATTGAACAACGCACAGGTGTTGAAGTTGTTTTAATTCCAAATATTCACATGGAAACACCAAACTACACGATCACTCGCATTAAGAGCGATGACAGTGCAGATGACGGCCCACGCAGCTACCAAATGGTTGAACTTCCTACTGAGGAAGAAGCAAGTGCTGCTATACAAGAAGTTAAAGCAATCAAACAAGTTGCTGCAGTGCGTGGTATTACGCCATCAGCACCAGCACCAACGAGCGCAGTTGCAACAACCTCTTTACTTGCTCGGGTTAAAAACTGGTTAGCTTCATTAACAACAAAATCAGAACCTAAGAAAGAGCAACGCGACCACAACGGTAGACGAGAAGGCAATCGTAACAACCGTAATCGCAACCGTAACCGCAATGATCGTGGCGATCGCAATAATCAAGGTGATCGTCCAAACAATGCTCAGCAACGTCCACAAGATCAACGTCAACCAAGACCGCAACAGCCACAGCAACAGCAAAAACCTCAAAATACCCCTGCTGCTGTTGAATCTGCAACGACCGAAAATACAGGTGAACAACGCGAGCCACGTAACAATCGTCGTGGCCGCAATGGTCGCCGTGATCGTGGCCCTCGCAATGACAGACCAAATGGCGAAAATCAAAATCGCCAAAACGGTGAATTAGAGCAAAACATTGCAGCGCCAGTTGCAGCACAACAAAATAAAGTTGAGCAAAATACTTCATCAAACAATGAAGTGATTAAAACTGAAGCGGTCAATGTTCAAGCTCAAGCGCCTGTTGTTAAAGCAGAAGTGAAAGCTGAAGTTGTTAAGTCTGACATTGAAGTTGTTACAACAAAGCCAGCTAAACAAGACAAACCTGCAAAAACAGAGTCTGTTGCTTCTAATGAAGCTGCAAAGCCAACAGAAGAAAAAGCTGAAAAGAAAGCACGTCCAGCGCGCAAACCTGCAGCAAAAGCAAAACCTGTTGATTTAGCGGCAAGTGGATTACAACTTGTTGAAACGAGTGCTGACAAGGTGAAAGCAGTAGCAACTACTGAGCCTGAAGCACCAAAACAAGCTCGTAAGACACCTGCGTGGAAAAAGAAAGCTGATGAAGCTGCAAAAGATGAGCCTTTAGTCATCGTACAAACGCAGAAGTAAATTGTTTTAAGCACCTCGTGTGCTAAGCAAATAAAAAGCCCCGATTGTTCGGGGCTTTTTATTTATTAAAACTTTCAAGTGTTCAAGTCATCCACATTGGCGCCATAACCGCTGGGGTCATGTCCGCCAATGTACGGACAACATAAAGACCAATCAATAGATCACGATGAAATTTGAAAGAATTATGGACTCAAGTCATCCACATTAGCGCCATAGAACTTAGCTTTAAGCTTCTTAAGCTGGTCTCTAAATTTCGCAGCTTTCTCAAATTCTAAATTCTTAGCACTGTCATGCATGCCCTTTTCAAGGCGTTTCATTTCCTTAAGAATTTGCTTTTCGTTTAATACATCATAACTAGCCTGATCTTGTGCGGCTTTACGCTCACGAGCAGCATCGTCTTTATCATAGACGCCATCAATAATATCTTTAATCTTCTTGCTTACACCTTTAGGCGTAATGCCATTCTCGAGGTTAAATGCAATTTGTTTATCACGACGTCGCTGTGTTTCATCCATCGCCAATTTCATCGAACGAGTAATACGGTTTGCGTAAAAAATTACCTTACCATTCAAATTACGTGCAGCACGACCGGCCGTTTGAATCAGTGAGCGTTCTGAGCGCAAGAAACCCTCTTTATCGGCATCAAGCACTGCAACAAGAGATACCTCTGGAATATCCAAACCCTCACGTAGCAAGTTAATACCGACTAAAACATCAAACTCACCTAAACGTAAATCACGAATAATCTCAACACGCTCAACGGTATCAATATCCGAATGCAAATAGCGCACCTTAACGCCATGCTCACTTAAGTAATCTGTTAAATCCTCAGCCATACGCTTAGTTAAGGTGGTCGCTAATACACGCTCACCAACATCAATACGTAACTTAATTTCTGAAAGTAAGTCATCCACTTGGGTATCTGCAGGCTTAACGATAATTTCAGGATCAACCAAGCCAGTTGGTCTAGCCACCTGCTCAACTACTTGTTGTTGATGATTAGCCTCATATTCCGCTGGTGTCGCTGAAACGAATACTGTTTGACGCATGATTTGCTCAAACTCTTCAAATTTAAGCGGGCGATTATCAAGCGCAGATGGTAAACGGAATCCGTAGTCCACCAAGTTCTCTTTACGAGATTTATCGCCTTTGTACATCGCACCGATCTGAGGCACTGTGACATGGCTCTCATCCATAATCATCAATGCGTTTTTAGGTAAGTAATCAATCAAAGTTGGTGGCGGATCGCCTGGGCCACGACCTGAAAGATGGCGCGAGTAGTTTTCAATACCTTTACAAAAACCGATCTCATTGAGCATTTCCAAGTCAAAACGCGTGCGTTGTTCGATACGTTGCGCCTCAACCAGCTTTCCGTTTTTAATGTAGAAGTCCACGCGCTCACGCAACTCCTGCTTAATCTTCTCCATGGCACGCACGGTCGTTTCACGCGGAGTAACGTAATGACTGGACGGATAAATCGTGTACGCCGCAATCTTGTTGAATACCTGCCCTGTTAGCGGATCGAATAAGGTAATGTGCTCAACCTCATCGTCAAACAAGGAGATACGCACAGCCGTTTCGCTATTTTCAGCCGGAAATACATCAATGACATCTCCACGCACACGGAAACATCCACGAGAAAAATCAAAGTCATTTCTATCGTATTGCATGCCAACCAAACGCAAAATCGCATCACGTTGACTCATCTTCTCACCCTGCTGCAGGTGCAAGACCATACCGTGGTAATCAACTGGATCACCAATACCGTAAATTGCTGATACAGAAGCTACAATAATGGCATCATCACGCTCTAATAAAGCCTTAGTCGCAGAAAGGCGCATTTGCTCGATGTGCTCGTTAATGCTTGAGTCTTTCTCAATAAATAAATCACGTGAAGGCACATAAGCCTCTGGTTGATAGTAATCGTAATAAGAAACGAAGTACTCAACCGCATTATTTGGGAAAAACTCACGAAATTCTGAATAAAGCTGCGCAGCAAGTGTTTTGTTTGGCGCCATCACAATGGCTGGACGCCCTGTACGGGCAATCACATTCGCCATCGTGTAAGTTTTGCCTGACCCGGTCACACCGAGTAAGGTTTGATATTTAAGGCCTTTGTTAACGCCTTCAGTAAGCTTATCAATGGCTTGTGGCTGATCCCCCGCTGGCGGGAATGGCTGATGAAGCTGATACTTACTATTTGGAAACGTAACAATCAATTGAATACACCTTTAATCATAGGTTTTATTTTAACAGGGTATCGCTTTTAGACTGCGCCTATCTATCGCTCACACACAACAGAATGGTAATCTGCTAGAACTTTATTGAAATCACTGTGTCTTTTGAGGGTAACAATCAAAAAACACTCGGGAGCTTTGCGTCATGTTCACATTGAGAAATAAAACACTAAAAATAACACTCGCAGTCTCAAGTGCGTTCATTCTGTTCACCAACCAAGTGCACGCTTACGACCGAGTAAAGCTTCTTAAATCATTTTTTTCGATTGTCATGATCAAAGGCTATACCAGTGATGGCAGTATGGCCTATGGATCAGGCGTTGTTGTCGGACCAAATAAAGTAGTAACCAATTGCCACATTTTCAGAAAAACACCAGACCCTTACATTTCACGTGGTGAAGACACTTATCGCATTACCCAAGTTCAAGCAGATAGATATTACGACATGTGTTTAGTTGCAACTGAAAACACACCTTTCCAAGCTGCTGAAATAGGCTCTGCAGCCACAATGAACAAGGGAGAAGAAATTATCGGGATGGGTCACTCAAGTGGAAATCCAAGCCCAGTAAACGCAAATGGTGTATTGAAATCAGTTTACCCATTCAACAATAGCCACATCATAAGAAGTACAGCAAGGTTTACCATGGGGGCAAGCGGCAGTGGATTATTTGACGGTCAAGGTCGTCTCATTGGAATTAATACTTTCAAATCACCTGGAAGAAATGCCTATTTCTATGCGTTACCAATTGAATGGTTAGCCAACGTTGAAAAGCAGCCAGTTGAAACTAAATTCCCAATTGAAGGAAAAACATTCTGGGAAGAAGATGATGATAAAAAACCATTTTTTATGCAAATGGCTACGCCTGAGCTCAATGAAGACTGGTCAAAACTCGCTGAGGTTGCAAAGAAATGGACGGCTGCTGAACCAAAGAATTCAGAGGCATGGTATGAATTGGGTAACGCTCAAGATCATCTCAACAATAAAACAGAAGCTGAAAAATCATACAAAATAGCCCTAAAACTTAATCAAAAGCATACCGAAGCCCTTTACGGACTTGGCTTGATTGCTTCAGCTAAAGGAGATCAAAAACAAGTTCAAGAGATTAATCTAGCAATTCTTGATATCGATCCACAGTTATCAGAAGAATTTACCAAGGAAATTGCAAAAAATAAGCCTCAATAAACCAGTTAGATTGTTTCGTCACTTGGGATTTATGAGTAAAATTACGTTTTAGTGATTTTTCTTAAAATCAATTTACTCAATCTCAAGGATTTATCTTGGAATCATCTGCACCGCATTTAGCACTATCTCTACGCGTTCAAGCCATCAAAGAATCACCTACCTTAGCAGTCACTGCGCGTGCTGCTAAGCTCAAAGCGGAAGGCAAAGATATTATTGGCCTTGGTGCTGGCGAACCAGATTTTGATACGCCTCAACATATTAAAGATGCAGCCAAACAAGCGATTGATAGCGGCTTCACAAAATACACACCTGTAGCGGGCATTCCAGGCTTAAAAAAAGCCATCGTTAATAAATTTAAAACCGAAAACGGCTTTGACTATAACGAGAAAGAAGTGATTGTTGGTGTAGGTGGCAAGCAATGTATTTTCAACTTAGCACTTGCCGTGCTAAATCCTGGCGACGAAGTAATCGTGCCAGCGCCTTATTGGGTATCTTATGCAGACATTGCATTAGTGGCCGGCGCCAAACCAATTATTATTGAATGCGGTATAGAACAAGTCTTTAAGTTATTGCCAGCGCAATTAGAAGCGGCAATTACACCAAAAACCAAACTATTCATGATCAACTCCCCTTCTAATCCAACGGGCGCAGTTTATACATTAGATGAGTTAAAAGCTTTAGGCGAAGTACTAAAACGTCATCCACATGTTTTAGTCGCCACAGATGACATGTATGAACATGTAAATCTTACAGGTAACAAGTTTTACAATATTCTCAATGCAACGCCAGAATTAAAACCTCGTTGCATCGTGCTTAACGGTGTATCTAAGGCCTACTCAATGACTGGCTGGCGTATTGGTTATGCTGCAGGCCCTGCATATATCATTAAAGCGATGGAAATCCTGCAATCGCAATCAACATCAAACCCAACATCAATCTCTCAAGTCGCTGCGCAAGCTGCACTGGATGGCACCCAAGACTGCATTAAACCAATGGTTAAAGCGTTTATTGAGCGTCACGAATACGTTGTTGACCGCTTCAACAAGATGCGTGGCTTAAAGTGCATTAAAGCTGGCGGTGCTTTTTACGCATTCCCAGATGCTCGCGAAGCCATTCACAATCTTCATGCCGCTGGCAAAATTTCAGCCGCTACAGATATGGCACTTTCTGAGTATTTACTTGAACAAGTTGGAGTTGCAGTTGTCCCAGGTTCTGCATTTGGTGCTGAAGGTTACTTCCGCATTTCATTTGCGACCTCAATGGACAACCTTACAAAAGCACTTGATAGAATCGAACAAGCGCTGTTGTAACAACATCAGGAATTAGTAAACATGCTAACTTGGGAAAGTATTCAAACATTAGTGACAGAAGGCAATTTAGCCCCTGACAAACGCCTAGTTAAAACTGGCGCGCAATGGAAAAGTCTATTATCTGAAGATGTTTATTACGTGACTAGAAATGCCGGGACAGAGCGCCCATTTAGTTCGCCCATGTGTACACATTTTGAAGCGGGCATTTACGCATGCGTCTGTTGCGATACCTTACTTTTTGATTCCACTGTAAAGTTTGACTCTGGCACAGGATGGCCATCATTTACTCAGCCCATTAAAGAAAATGCCATCGCCTATTATCTAGATGACAGCTTAGACAGAAGTCGTGTCGAAATCACTTGTAATAGTTGTGATGCACACCTAGGTCATGTTTTCCCAGATGGTCCAGCGCCAAGTAAATTAAGATATTGCGTTAATGCGTTGTCTTTACAACGAAAAACTTAAACGAGCGCTTCTTTAATCTTCTCAAGTGCAATCAATACATTCGCTTGAGAAGTTGCAATATTCATTCGCATGAAGCCCTTCCCCCCGCTACCAAACATAGCTCCTGGCGACAATGCAAGTTTCGCTTGATAAAGATAAAATGCTTGTAACTGCTGATCATCAAGCTTAAGTTTTCTACAATCCAGCCAAAGCAAATAAGTACCTTCTGCTGGTGCAACAGTAATTTGCGGAATGTGTTGTTTAAAATAAGTGCTTACTAAGTCACGCGTCTTTTGAAGATAATCCATTAACCCCGCAAGCCAGTCATGTCCATGTCGATACGCTGCTTCAAAAGCCACCAAACTAAATGGATTTGCAACTGAGACGCCTGTTTTACTCAACTGTAATTCGATGGCTTTTCTTGATGGCGAATGCGGCGCAATCAAAGCTGACAATCCAAGACCAGGGATGTTAAAAGTTTTACTAGGCGCAACAGCAGTAATCACATGCGTGTGATCCACGTCCATCTTACCCAACACCATATGCTTGGCATCGGGATAAACCAAGTCGGCATGAATCTCATCTGCCAAGATTAAAAGCCCATGTTGCTTAGCAATCGCTAATAATCTTGCTAATTCATCTTGGTGCCACACCCTTCCCACAGGGTTATGAGGTGAGCAAAGTAATAAAATCTTAGCCTGCTTGGCACACAGCTCAAAATGATCAAAATCAATCTCGTAGCGTAAATGATCAAATTGATCTAAGCGCAAAACCAATGGGTTTTCAAATAATGTGCGGCCGGTATTATCAGCAATCGATAAGAATGGAAAATAAACAGGCGGCTGCACAATCACACCCTCTTTTTCCTTGGTCAACGCCATCACTACCGTGCTTAAACAAGGCACTACACCGGGAGTTAAGACTATCCAATCACGCTCAATCTCCCAGCCATGCTGAACGCGCATCCAATCAATTAATGCTTCATATAAAGATTCTGGCACCATACTATAACCATAGATAGGATGCTGTGCTCGACGCTGTAATGCTTGACTGACCGCACTGGGTGCTGAAAAGTCCATATCAGCCACCCACATTGCTTGCGCATCACTCACACCAAAAGTACTTTGCAATCCATCATGCTTTAATGACAAACTGCCTTCACGTGCAATTACATGATCAAAATTTGAGTTCACCGAACACGTTTCCAAAAAGTGACTTCAGATAGCGTATGCTGAAACTTATGTTGTGTTTCACGAATGACAAATGGCACTTTGACCGGTGCTTTCACCAAAGTAAAGTGTGGGCCTAATGCCGCCTTCAATCCATCCAAGGTCGTCACGTTTTCACCATCTTTTTTAAATCCACCTAACCATTCCTCGCGAGGTGTATGTTCCTCTAACCAGGTATAAGGTGAGGTAATCATTAATATGCCACCCAAATTAAGTCTTTCGTGTATCGTTTTTAAAAACTGACGTGGACTATATAAACGGTCAATTAAATTAGCCGCTAAGATTAAATCGTAACCAGTAAAGTTAGGCTTAAGATTACACGCATCGCCCTGCCAAAACTCTACTTTATGTGCAACATCCTCTAAATCAAGTGAGGCGAGCGTCCGCTCTTGATAACTTACCAAATCGCCCTCAGTTGCCATCGTATATCTAACTACGCCTTGCTGTGCAAGCTTGAGTGCCAAGCCAATAAATCTTGCTGAAAAATCAATACCTGTGACATGATCAAAATGTTTAGCCAGCTCAAAACTTGCACGTCCAGTTGCGCAACCAAGATCTAAAGCCGTTTTTAATGGCTGGCCTTGCATCACTTCAACGGCCAAATCACTCAAAGCTTTAGGGAAGTTTTGCACGCCGTAATAAGTATCTCCGTAATGAAACTCTGCATATTCAGAGAGTTGCTTGTCGTTTTCATAGTGAGATGAATGCTCTTCTATAGGTGTATCAGACACAATATATCTAAACCCCGCATGTTGAAAAAAGTGACGCCTAAATGCATATCTTGCACTTTTCAAGGCCTCGTTGCCTGTCGATATCCAAGAACCGCCTTTAATTAAATTATGTCTGCCGTCATAAGTTGGCGTTGTAAAGTCATCGTAAATCGGATGCACTTTAAATCCGTCAAATGGGAAAATAGGGGTTTCAGTCCATTGCCAAACATTACCCACCACATCAAACAAATCACCATGCGCAAACTTATCGACTGGGCATGATGAAGCCTCACCATCCAAGAATAAATTAGCCTGATGCTCTGCTGTAACAATCGCATCGGATAAACCAGCATGCGCATAGATGCTATACCACTCTGCTTCAGTAGGTAAGCGGACTGGCAAGCCTGACTGTTCAGATTTCCAATGACAAAAAGCCTTAGCCTCATGAAAATTCACCTCAGCAGGCCAGCTCCATGGCATGCTGATCTCCTCTGCCATTAAACGCAGCTTCCATTCACCATCTTGCTTCACCCAAAAAGCTGGATGTATTGCCTGAGCATATTGCCTCCAGGCCAGCCCCTCTTCTTGCCAATAAGCATCGTTAGCATAACCGCCTGCTTCTACAAAATCTAAAAACTCCGCATTACTACATAAATGCTTGGCCGCTCTAAAAGCCGAACAGTCTTTAATTAAGCTACCGTATTCATTATCCCAACCATAAGCTGCATCTTGTTTACCAAGTGTCACTTGTTGTGCAGGAATATCAACAAAACTATTGGTTGCTGGTGTAGATTGCTGATCAGGATTAATTGGCCAATCAGCAGAGGGTTTAACATACTTCAAGTCATGCTGACGTATCAGTACCGAGCTAGTTTCAAGATGGATACGCTCATGTTCGATCCCCATCAAAATCACCCACCAAGGGCTTTCCCAATCAATAACTTCGTTGATTGGCAAGGCATCAATGACGCGATCAACTTCCGCACGTACTTGTTGACGATAAGCTTTTACAGCATCAACACTAGGCCAGTCGTAATTTTGCTCGTTAACATCATCCCAGCCCATCTCGTCCAC
>JBEIDM010000011.1:0-16415 GCA_040383445.1 Candidatus Methylopumilus sp.
GCTTTAAATCCAATTTACGCATTTCACTTTTTTCAAATCAGCCCCTGGATTGCTTTTGTAGCATTGGGTGCGGTTGTTTTGGCGGTAACTGGCGCTGAAGCACTATATGCAGACATGGGTCACTTTGGCCGCTTTCCAATTCGCTTAGCTTGGTTTGGTTTCGTATTACCTGCTTTAATTATTAATTATTTTGGTCAAGGCGCATTAGTGCTTTTAGACCCAGAGGCTATCAAAAATCCTTTTTATCTACTTGCGCCAGAATGGCTGCTATATCCATTAATTGTGCTTGCAACACTAGCTGCAGTGATTGCGTCTCAAGCCGTCATCACCGGCGCGTATTCAGTATCTCGCCAAGCTTTGCAACTAGGCTATTTGCCACGTATGCACGTTGAGCACACCTCAGAAAGCCAAGAAGGTCAAATCTATATGCCTCGCGTCAACTGGGGCTTAATGATTGCGGTAATGGTCTTAGTATTAAGTTTCAAATCTTCTGGCAATTTAGCGGCTGCTTACGGACTTGCTGTAACAGGCGATATGATTATTACCTCACTTCTTGCTGGCATTGTATTCCATCACATTTGGGGATGGAGCAAATTACGTACTGGCATGCTGATTGGTATGTTTTTAACAATAGACGTGGCATTCTTTAGTGCCAACGTATTGAAGATACCTGATGGCGGATGGGTGCCACTCATTATCGGCATTTTCATTTTTACTTTAATGCTCACATGGAAAACAGGCCGCAGTATGCTGTATGAGCATCTTAAAGATGAATCAATGGAATTAGACTCATTTATTGAAGCGATTGGCCAACATCCGCCTACCAGAGTGCCTGGCTCGGCTTTATTCATGACGCCTAACCCAGATGGCGTTCCTCATGCCATGCTGCACAATCTAAAACATAACAAAGTACTGCATGAAAAAGTAATCAACCTCACAGTGAAGTTTTTGGATTTCCCACATACAAGCCAAGAAGAACGTGTCGAAGTTGAAGTCTTACCTCACGAGTTCTATCGCGTCACTGTTCGCTACGGCTTTAAAGATGAGCCAGACCTACCAAGAGACCTAGAGCTTTGCGCCTCTAAAGGCCTAGTGTTAGATCCGATGGACACTTCCTTCTTTGTGGGCAAAGAGATTCTGATCCCTCAAGAAGATTCAACGATGGCATTTTGGCGCAAGAAAATCTTTATCGGTTTATTCCGCTCAGCCGAAACGATTACCAACCAATTTAAGCTTCCGCCCAATAGAGTGGTTGAACTTGGCTCACAAGTTACTTTCTAGTTGATGTCATTCTTCAAGCGAAAATTAAGACCATGAAATTTAAACGCTTATCCATCCTGATTATTTTAGCTTTAGCATTTAAGCTAAGCGGCTGCGCTACGACCACAAAAGTTGGTGTTACTGGCGTTGAGCGTAAGCAACTAATGATGTTTTCTGAAAAACAAGTAGAAAGTATGTCACTCAAAAGCTACATGCAAACACTGAAAACGGCGAATGATAAAAAAACGCTGAACACTGACCCTGCTGTCCTTGATCGCGTTCGCAAAATTTCGAATCGCTTGATTGCACAAGTTGGATATTTCCGTAATGACGCTCAAACATGGAAATGGGAAGTCAACGTAGAAAAGAATGATCAAGTGAACGCTTATTGCATGCCTGGTGGGAAAATTATGGTATTTACAGGCTTAATAGAGAAACTTAAGGCGACAGATGATGAGCTTGCCGCAGTGATTGGCCATGAAATTAGTCATGCATTACGTGAACACGGCCGTGAAAGAATGTCATTAGCCGCAATCCAAAATGGCGGTATGGCAGTACTTTCTGCCATTTTAAGCTCATCAAGATCGGGGGTGGCTGGCCCAGCAGTTCAAGCAACCGCAATAGGATCTCAACTATTTTTCGCTCTACCAAATTCACGCACGCAAGAAACAGAAGCTGATCGAATTGGCCTAGAGCTATCTGCTCGCGCAGGATTTAAACCAGAATCTGCTGTCTCATTATGGACAAAAATGAGTCAACAAGGCGGGAAAAAACCGCCTCAGTTTATGGGCACGCATCCTTCAGATGAAACACGCTTGGTAGATCTAAAAACCCAGATACCCAAAGTGATGCCACTGTATGAGCAAGCAATTGCTTCACAAAGCAGGTAAAATAACCCTTTTTAAGTTTTCACAATTCGGAATACATCATGAGCCAATTACAAACCATTATTGAAGATGCTTTTGAGCGTCGCGCTGACATTAACCCATCAACAGCAACTCCAGAATTAAGAGACGCCATTGCTAGCATCATGGCTGATTTAGACTCAGGCAAATTGCGCGTTGCTTCACGCAAAGGCGATAGCCAAGAATGGGAAACTCATCAGTGGCTTAAAAAAGCGGTATTACTCTCATTCCGCTTAGATGATAATGTATTAATGGATGGCGGCTGCACAAAATACTTCGATAAAGTACCGCCAAAATTTGCTGACTACACAGAAGCAGACTTTAAAGCAGGCGGCTTCCGCGTGGTTCCTAACGCTATCGTACGTCGCGGTTCATTTATCGGTAAAAACGCTGTATTGATGCCTTCATATGTCAACATTGGTGCTTACGTTGGTGAAGGCACAATGGTTGACACATGGGCAACCGTAGGCTCATGTGCACAAATTGGTAAAAACGTACATTTATCAGGTGGCGTTGGCATTGGTGGCGTTTTAGAGCCTGTGCAAGCAGGTCCAACCATTATTGGTGACAACTGCTTCATTGGCGCACGTTCAGAAGTAGTTGAAGGTGTTGTGGTTGAAGATAACTGCGTTATTTCAATGGGTGTTTACATTGGCCAATCAACTAAAATTTACGACCGCGAAACTGGTTCTGTCACTTATGGCCGCGTGCCTAAGGGTTCTGTGGTGGTTTCAGGCAACCTACCATCTAAAGATGGCAGCTACAGTCTCTACTGTGCTGTAATTGTTAAAAAGGTAGATGAAAAAACTTTAGGTAAAGTGGGTATCAATGAATTGCTACGTGGCATTTAAGTAGCTAATCACTAATCTTAAACAGCCCATCCGTGGGCTGTTTTGCTTTTTAGGTGCGTCTTAGCAGATTCAAGATTGCACTGTTAGAATATGTCATCAGAAAAAAGAACGTTTAAACCAAATGAAACTTTACGGAATTCCTAATTGCAACACTGTTAAAAAAGCCCGCACTTGGCTGGATGAGCATGGAATTGCTTATGAATTCCATGATTTCAAAAAACAAGGAGTAGACCAGGCAACAATCAATACCTGGCTAAGCCAAAAACCTTGGGATAAATTAGTGAATCGCGCTGGAATGACTTGGCGTAACCTAAGCGACGCTGAAAAAACAGCGGTGATAGATGAGATATCAGCATGTCGTTTAATGATAGAAAAAACCTCAGTTATTAAACGCCCTGTATTAGTAAAAAACGATAGCATCGTCGCATTAGGTTTTGATGAAGCAACATATCAAACGCTCATCAAATAAACCATGCATCAATAAATCATGTACCAAATTAAAGAGTAGCCATCATGACTAAAACCTTAGATTTAGCTAAAGATCTTATTTCAAGACAATCGAATACCCCGCTTGATGCCGGATGCCAAGAGCTAATGATTAGTCGCTTAGAACCTTTAGGATTCAAAATAGAACGCATGCGTTTTGATGATGTTGATAACTTCTACGCACGCAAAGGCACATCGGGGCCGCTATTGGTTTTTGCTGGACACACAGACGTTGTACCAACTGGCCCTGTCGATCAATGGCACACCCCTCCATTTGAGCCTACCATCAAAGATGGCATGCTTTATGGTCGTGGTGCGGCTGATATGAAAACATCATGCGCCGCATTTATTACCGCGATTGAAGATTTTGTCGCGAAACATCCTAATCACCCAGGATCAATTGGCTTGCTCATTACTTCCGATGAAGAAGGTATTGCGATTAACGGCACGGTTAAAGTTGTTGAGGCCCTCAAAGCACGTAATGAATTTTTTGATTACTGTATTGTTGGTGAACCAACCTCTAATAAAGTAGTGGGCGACATGATAAAAAATGGTCGTCGCGGCTCACTTTCAGGAAAGCTAATTGTAAAAGGCGTGCAAGGTCATATCGCCTACCCGCACCTCGTTAAAAATCCAATTCATATGGTGGCACCAGCCATTAAAGATATGGTGGATACGGTTTGGGATGAAGGTAACGAATACTTCCCACCTACTTCATGGCAAATTTCAAACATGAATGGTGGAACAGGCGCAACCAATGTAGTGCCAGGCGAAGTCGCTATTTTGTTTAACTTCCGTTTTTCAACAGCAAGTACTGAACAAAATCTAAAAGAACGTGTTTACACCATACTAGACAAACATGCACTCGAATATGACTTGGAATGGGAATACTCACCGCCATACATTACGCCTAAGGGCAATTTGGTGGCTGCCATTTCAGAAGCGATCCAAGAAAGCTATGGCGTTAATCCTGAACTTTCAACCACTGGCGGTACCTCAGATGGACGTTTTATTGCGGACATCTGTAAACAAGTAATTGAGTTTGGACCACTTAACGCAACCATACATAAGCTGAATGAATGTGTCGCAGTTGCTGATATTGAGCCACTTAAAGATACTTACCGCAGCACTCTAGAAAAACTTCTGCTCGCTTAGTTTTAATCCCTGGCAAACTTAGATCATCAGCTTAGAAAGTCATTCATGGCAAATCAACAGGCAATCACCCATCTTCTTACGATTCGCGACTGGTTACGCTATAGCGTCAGTCGTTTTGAAGAAGCAGGCATTTTCTTTGGCCATGGCACAGACAACGCGTATGACGAAAGTGTATGGCTGATCATGAGCGCATTACATTTACCAATGGATACCTTAGAGAATTTCTTTGATGCACGCATTACACCAGCTGAAGCAAAGCATTTAGCACACCTGATCGAACGCCGCGTGACAGACAGAACACCAACCGCTTACCTATTACGTGAAGCTTGGTTAAAAGGCTTTAAATTCTATGTAGATGAACGTGTGATTGTGCCACGCTCATTTATTGCTGAACTACTTGAAAATGGCTTACATCCTTGGATTGGATATCAAGAAATGGTTGAAAGTGCAGCTGACATTTGTACAGGAAGTGGATGCTTGGGCATCTTGTTGGCACATACCTTTCCGAACGCTGCTATTGAAGTTGTCGACATTTCACCTGATGCCATTGCCGTTGCAAACATCAACATCAAAAATTACGGTTTAGAGGAACAAGTTACAGCAATAGAGTCTGATATGTTTAACGCTCTGGCAGGTAAAACTTATGACTTAATTATCAGCAATCCACCTTATGTTGACGCACCAGCGATGGCCATGTTGCCACAAGAGTATCGCAACGAGCCTCAAATTGCCCTAGGTAGCGGCAGTGACGGTTTGGATCATACCCACACCCTACTTCACGAAGCTGGCAAACACCTAAACGACGGTGGTTTATTGATTGTGGAAATTGGGCATAACCGTGATGCGCTTCTTGCTGCTTATCCAGATATGCCATTCACATGGTTAGAAGTAGACTCAGGTAATGAGTTTGTATTTATGCTCACTAAAGAGCAACTACCTGCTTAAGTGATTAGCTAATTTAAAACTGAGCTAGCTATTTAGGCTTTTTAGTAGATGCTGGCTTTGCACTCAGGTCAGCACCCTGACGGATACGACGGTTAGCTGCTGGCTTTTTAGTACCTAAAGGCTTTGAGCCTCTTGCTGGACGTTGTGAACGCTCAAACTCCGCCTTGTCTGCAGCAGCCCTATCTGCACTATTCCTATCAACGGCATTCCTACCTCTAGGCTTTCTAGTGGTCCCCGTCAAAATCTCTGCAAGGCTTGGTGGCGCATTACGTTCATAGTAACTTTGACGCTCACTACGATTGCGCTCATTAGCTGCCACACGCTCCCTAGCCTCTTTTTTAGGCTTAGGTGTAAAAGCAGTCCCTAATTTATCTTTTTCGCGGGTGCTAAGTTGACGCATTGGTCCAGATGGCACATTTAAACCAGCCCATTCCAACAGACCTACTACCTCTTTAGGAGATAGCTCCAACATCATTCCGCGTTTTAAACGTGAAGGTAAATTGACTGGGCCAAAACGTACACGCATTAGGCGGCTTACTGGTTTCTGGAACGCCTCAAATAAACGACGCACTTCACGATTACGACCTTCACGCAGAATCACCTGATACCAATGATTTGAACCTTCACCACCTTGTGATCGAATCACGTCGAAGTTGGCTGGACCATCTTCAAGTTCAATGCCTTGCGTTAATTGCGACATTTCTTCTTCGTTTAACTCACCAAAAATACGAACTGCATATTCACGCTCAACTTCATAACGTGGATGCATAAAATGATTAGCAAGCTCGCCAGAAGTAGTGAACATCAAAAGACCAGAAGTATTGATATCCAAACGACCAATCGCGATCCATTTAGCGCCACGTACCTTAGGTAACTTATCGAAAACGCTGGCGCGCCCCTCTGGATCATCCTGACTGACAATTTCACCTTCAGGTTTATGATAAACCAAGACTTTTGCCAACTCAGCCTCGAACGGCAGGCGAATTGGACGACTATCAATTCTGACAATATCAAACTCTGTCACCCCTGCACCAACAGGAGCTGGCTGACCATTAATCGTCACTCGTCCACTCGCGATTAATGCTTCCATATCACGACGTGACCCTAAACCAGCAAGCGCTAATAATTTATGTAAACGCTGAGTAGGTGCTGGAGGCGCATCAGGGTCAGCCGCTAATTTAGTGAAATTAGTGCTTGGTCGCTTGACGATGCGCTGCGGATCACGCTGTTGTTTAAAAGGACGGGCCATGTTGGGTATTTCAATAATTGAATAGTGCTGATTTTACCGCAGATTGAAATTTGCCTGCGGTTTTAATTAGGCAAGTTGATTGTTTGATGCGTTGCCATCCGGCATCAAATCTAATTGAGTTGAAACTTCCGGATTAAGAATCTCTGGAACAATACTCTCGTCAGAAATTGATTGCTCAACAAACAATTCCATCGCTGGCAAATCTGCTAAAGATTTGAGGTTTAAATCATCCAAGAATGTTTTTGTTGTCGCATACAAAGCTGGTCTTCCTGGCACATCCCGTTGCCCAACAATATCAATCCAGTCGCGCTCTTGCAATTGACGCATTGTATTTGGATTAACTGCTACGCCACGTATCTCTTCAATATCACCCCGCGTTACTGGTTGACGATAAGCAATAATCGCTAAGGTTTCCATTGCTGCACGTGAATAGCGTTGTGGGCGCTCAGGATTTAAACGAGATAAAAACGGAGCCAATTCGGCCACCGCCTGAAAGCGCCAACCGCTTGCCACCTGAACAAGTTCCATACTTGATGGTGATCGGGCAAGCCAATCCTGCTTCAACTCATCCAATAGCATTCTAAAAGTAGCGCGTTCGATACGCTCAGGAAATAAGCGAGACATATCATCGAGTGACAAAGGTGTTGCGCTAGTTAATAGCGCGGCCTCTAACACTGTTTTTATTTGTGCAATATTATCCATCTCGCTATATCAATTGATTCGTATGTAAATAAATTGGAGTAAAGGCACCCTGCTGTGTAATTTTCACTAAGCCTTCACGCGCTAATTCCAAAATCGCCAAGAAACACACAACCAGCTTGGGAATACCGTCTTTCTCGACATCAAATAGCGCTGTGAACTCAAGCATCTTATGCTCACTTAATTTGCGCAAGATTTGGCTCATATGCTCACGCACAGATAGCTCACCCTTGCCAACTTTATGATGTGCAAAATGACTCGCACGCTTGAGTACGTTTTTCCATGCCGCAGTTAAATCATCAATCGAAACTTGCGGCGCTTGTACTTGTGTAATTTGTTCAAAATAAGCATGAGCCACCATCAAATCAATTCCAACCTGAGGTAACTCATCTAACTTTTGCGCAGCAATTTTAATCGCCTCATATTCCATCAATCGACGAACTAATTCAGCACGCGGATCATCTTCTGTTTCAACTTCTGCAGCTTTAGGAAGCAGCATACGAGATTTAATTTCAATCAGCATCGCAGACATTAATAGATAATCTGCAGCTAACTCCAATTTAATGGCACGCATTTTTTCGACATAGCCCATATATTGGCGAGTAAGCTCAGCCATCGGAATATCTAGAATATCAAGATTGTGTTTGCGTATGAGATATAGCAATAAATCTAATGGGCCTTCAAAGGCGTCCAAATAGACTTCTAAAGCATCAGGGGGAATATATAAATCATGAGGAAGCGTCGTGTAAGCTTCCCCATGAATTTTAGCCTCTAAGGGATGATGCGCTTCTTTGTTAAGAGCCTCTAACATTTAAATCAGCGCAGACTTAACCATTATGAATAGCTTAAACCCATGACTTCACGAACTTCACGCATGGTTTCACGCGCCATCTTACGAGCACGCTCACAACCTTCAGCCACAACATTCTTAATCAACATTGGATCTTCCGCATATTGTCTTGCACGCTCTTGAATTGGTTTTAATTCTTCGAGGACACTTTCAATCACTGGACCTTTACAGGCGATACAACCGATTCCAGCAGTACGGCAACCCTGCTGAACCCAAGCTTTAGTTTCTTCTGTTGAATACACTTCATGCAATTGCCAAACAGGACATTTATCAGGATCACCTACATCCGTTAAGCGGATACGCGCAGGATCTGTTGGCATCGTTTTAATTTTCTTAGCAACGCTATCAGGGTCTTCACGCATCGAAATCGTATTATTGTAGGATTTCGACATTTTCTGACCGTCTAAGCCTGGCATTTTTGAAGCTGGTGTAAGTTTGTATTCTGGTTCAACCAAAATCATTTTTCCGCCACCCTCAAGATATCCTAACAAACGCTCTCGATCACCTAGACTTAAACCTTGTTGCTCTTCAATCATTGCACGAGCAGATTCAAGCGCTTCGTCATCACCACTTTCTTGATAGCGGGTGCGCAGCTCTTCGTATAAACCACCGCGCTTACTGCCCAGTTTCTTAATCGCTGCTTCAGCTTTTTCTTCAAAACCTTTTTCACGGCCATAAATATGATTAAAACGTCGTGCAATCTCACGCGTAAATTCAATATGCGGAATTTGATCTTCACCCACAGGCACTTGTGTGGCCTTGTAAATCAAGATATCTGCACTTTGTAAAAGTGGATACCCTAAGAAACCATAAGTTGATAAATCTTTCTGCGCCAACTTTTCTTGCTGATCTTTATAAGTTGGCACACGCTCCAACCAACCCAAGGGGGTAATCATTGAGAGTAATGTATGCAATTCAGCATGCTCAGGCACGCGAGACTGAATAAAAATAGTCGCTTGTGAAGGATCAACGCCAGCTGCTAACCAGTCAATCACCATCTCCCAAACGCTTTCTTCAATAATCTCGGGGGTATCATAATGCGTGGTAAGTGCGTGCCAGTCCGCGACAAAGAACAAGCATTCATGCTCGTGCTGTAGGCGCACCCAGTTTTTCAAAACACCGTGATAATGTCCAAGATGCAAGCTTCCCGTAGGACGCATGCCAGATAAAACGCGTTCAACAGCCATAGTGATGAATTACCATAAATAAAGATAAAGCTATTATACGAAAAGGCGCGCTATCACGCCCGAAAAATTAAGTTAAAAAATGAAAACTATCATGTTAATCACTGCACGAATAAGAGGCTCCATAATGCTCGACAAAACACCTGTTACCAGCAAAACGATTAAGATGATGAAGCCATAACGTTCAATTTGCGCAAATTTATAGGCAAGATGGTTAGGTAATAAGCTCACCGTAATACGCCCGCCATCCAGTGGCGGCAATGGCAGTAAGTTCAATACCATTAAGACCACATTAATCATTACACCAGCCTGCCCCATCAAGGCCATAGGCTCAGAGTAATTCACAGGTGCATGAGGTGAAACATTAATAACAAAAGCCCAAAACAAAGCCATTAATAGATTGGATGCTGGTCCAGCTGCAGCCACCCACAACATATCTCGCTTTGGATTACGCAATCTGGAAAAATCGACAGGCACAGGCTTTGCCCAGCCAAACAAAATACCACCAATCATTAAAGTTAATGCAGGTAATAAAATCGTTCCTATAGGATCAATATGCTTAAGCGGATTTAAACTGATGCGCCCTGCTCGGTCTGCAGTCATATCACCAAAAAATCTTGCCGCATAACCATGCGCAGCTTCATGGACGGTAATTGCAAAAACCACAGGTAGTGCATATACCGCTATTTTTTGTACTAAGGTTAATTCCATCTCTTCATCCTCTTACTCGTTATTCAGTTAAACCAAAGGGACTTAAGGCGCCAGCTCCTGCCCTGATCAGCTTTGGTTCATCAGCAGTTAAATCAATCACCGTTGTTGGTGTGCTTAAACAAGCACCAGCATCAATGACCAAATCCAATTGATGCTCCAAAACATCACGAATCTGCCAAGCTTCAGTTAAGTCTCCTGACTGATCTTTAATAGATAGCGTCATGCTGAGCAAGGGTTCACCAAGCGCTTCCAACAAAGACTGTGTCACCACATGCTCAGGAACGCGCAAACCTAACGTGCTTTTCTTTGGATGCTGCAAACGCTTAGGAACTTCACGCGTCGCCTTCAATATAAAAGTGTATTGCCCAGGCGTATTCGCTTTTAACAAGCGAAACTGACTGTTATTCACCTGAGCATAAGTCGCAAGTTCTGCCAAATTACGACACACCAAAGTAAAGTGATGATCTTCATCTACGCCTCTGATTTGTCGTATGCGACTTTGGGCATCCTTATTACCGATCACACATCCAAGTGCATACCCAGAATCTGTAGGATAAGCAATCACTCCACCATTTTGTAAAATCTCAACTGCTTGATGAATCAACCTAACCTGAGGGTTTTGTTCATGAATGACAAAATACTGAGCCATCGCTAATGCATCTCTAACTCAACATTTTCAACTTCTTGCCAATCACGCCAAACCGGTACACAACTGCTCGGAAGGCTCGGCAAACGACCCATCTCAATATAAGTTTGACCTTTTCCATGATAATCAGACCCCATAGAGGATCTAAATTCAAACTGATGTGCGAGCTTAGCAAAAGTTTGATATTGATCTATGGTATGGCTTCCAGTGACTACCTCGATTGCTGCTCCACCCAAGGTCTTAAATTCATGCATTAATTCGTACATCGTGACCCGCCCTAACTCATAACGACCAGGATGTGCAATAACGGCAACGCCGCCAGATCCGATAATCCATGACATCGCATCTTCCAAACTTGCCCATTGGTGCTCATGGTAGCCGGGCTTGCCCTTAACTAAGTAATGTTTAAACACCGCTTTAGTGTCTTTCGCATAACCCTTTTCTATCAAGTAACGTGCGAAATGTGTCCGACTAATAATGCCGCCTTTGCTGTAATGGTATGCTCCTTCTAAAGCTCCATGAACGCCTATCTTCTCTAAACTCGCCGCAATCAATTCTGCACGCGTATGTCGTCCAGCGCGTATCGCAGCCAAACCCTCGGCTAGTGGTTGGTATTCAGGATTAATTTTGAGACCAACAATATGCAAAGTTCTGCGACGCCAAGTCACAGAAATTTCAACGCCATTAATAAAATTCATGCCATGCTGCTCCGCGACAGACCTAGCTTCAGCCAAACCAGCCACATCATCATGATCTGTTAAGGCTAAAACACGAACTCCTTTTTCAGCAGCGTGATTAACCAACTCAGTTGGTGTTAACACCCCATCTGAAACCGTTGAATGACAATGTAGATCAATTAAAGATCGCATGAATAATGACTTAATATTTGAATAAAAAAAATGGAGTTTAAATACAATATGTAGGATATTAAAAAAGTTGCCTTGTAAGTCTTAACACATCATAGCAAAATACGGCTTTCGCTTGTACTGATAGCGTGATTTAAGGCACACAATGAAGTTTCTATTTGATCTATTTCCCGTTATTTTATTTTTCATCACATTAAAAATTGCTGAGAAAACAGCTAACGCCAGCTTAATTTTAGGCAAGATACTCACAACACTCGGGATTGCTGCAACAGTAAAACCGAGTCTAGTGCCTATCATGTTAGCCACAGTTGCAGTCATCATAGCCAGTGTCATTCAAATCGCATGGGCAAAAATAAAATATAAGAAAGTCGATAAAACACTCTGGATGAGTGCGATTCTAGTCACTGTACTAGGAAGCATGACTCTATATTTCCAAAATGATGCGTTTATTAAGTGGAAGCCCACTTTACTTTATTGGATTTTCACAATAGCGATTCTGGGTGCGCATTGGTTCTGGCAAAAAAACATCATCAAAACCATGATGGGAAAAGAAGTTAAGTTGCCTGAGCCTATCTGGATTAAGCTCAACTACGCATGGGCAATATTCTTTGCCTCACTTGGCTGTTTAAATTTGTATGTAGCCTTTAACTTCTCCATCGACACATGGGCGAGTTTCAAACTATTTGGGACGATGGGACTTATGTTTGTTTTCATCATCACTCAAAGTTTGATGATTAACCAATATCTTATTGAGGATAAATAATGTTCTACGCAATTGTTACTGAAGACGCACCGAATAGTTTAGAAAAACGACTAGCTCATCGTCCTGCGCACCTTGAAAGAATTGCCGAATTAAATAATGCAGGTCGCCTACTACTTGCCGGGCCATTTCCTGCAATTGACAGTAACGACCCAGGACCTGCTGGTTTTACTGGCAGTCTTATCGTGGCAGAGTTTGAGACTTTAGAAGCTGCAACAAATTGGGCGAACACAGACCCCTTTGTTGATGCGGGTGTTTATGCCAATGTTTCAGTAAAGCCATTCCGTAAAACCTTGCCTGCATAAGAAAATAAAGATGCAACTCACAGAAGAAATCAAAATCAAGCTAGAGGCACTTAAGCCCACACGCCTAGAAATTCAAGACGATAGCGCTTTACATGCAGGTCATAAAGGCAATGGTGGCGGTGGCCATTTCACACTAACAATTAAAAGCCAAGTGTTTGACGGTTTATCGCAAGTCGCAAGACATCGACACATTTATCAATTGCTTGCTGAATATATTCCTTCAAAAATTCATGCACTCAGCATCCACGCTATCGCAAGTAACGAATAAACCCTATAATTCTTAAGAATTAATCCCCCTAAAAATATCAAGGACTCCTGCATGAATATCTCTCGGAATACTTTTTTGCTATTGACTGCACTTAGCATGACTAGCCCATTGCAAGCTGCAGATAATGCAGTAGCAACTGTCAATGGAAAACCTATCAAACAATCTCTGTTTGACTTCATTGTTAAAGATGCAACCGATCACGGTCAAAAAGTAGATGACAACGTGCGTGAAGTCATTATGTCAAAATTAATTAGCAGTGAATTGGTATTACAAGAGGCTCAACGTGCAGGCTTAGACAAAAAGTCTGACTTCATTGGTAAAGAAGAATTAACACGGCGTGAATTACTAGTGAATACTTATATTCAAGATTACATGAAGAATCATCCTGTAAGTGAGTCTGATACTAAAGCTGCTTATGAAAAATTCAAAACCGAATTAGGCGATAAAGAATATAACGCACGCCATATCTTGGTCGGCTCAGAAACAGAAGCTAAGGACATCATCGCCCAGCTCAACAAAGGCGCTGACTTTTCTAAAACTGCTAAAGAAAAATCAAAAGATCCAGGCTCTAAAGAAAAGGGTGGCGACTTAGGGTGGTTCTCTTTAAGTGGCATGGTGAAACCATTTAGCGACGGCGTTGCAAAACTTAATAAAGGCGGTTTAACTTCAGAACCTATCCAGACACAATTCGGCTGGCATGTCATTAAATTAGATGACGTAAGAGAGATGAAAGCACCTCCTTACGACAAAGTAAAAGATGGCTTACAAAAACAATTGGCGCAACGTCAATTAGAAAAGATGTTAACCGACCTTCGAGCAAAAGCTACTGTCGTTGATAATAACAAATCATCTAAAAAATAAACGCGCTAAAATAAATTTAAAATGGCCTGTATTTCAGGCCATTTTTTTGGCTTTCACATTTAAAAAGCATGGGTTGTTCTGCCTTAGAATTAAATTGTATGCGATAATAAGAACAATTCTTATTTAGCCCCCCCCATTAATGACGGCTCTTAGCAACCTCAAATCAGGTGAATACGGCACTATCTCAGGTATCGAGGCAGAAGAGTTCTTATATCACCGCCTAAATGCACTAGGTTTCCGTATAGGAAAAAAAATAGAGTTAGTTCGACGTGCAAGCTTTAATGGGCCGATTCAAGTTCGCATTGGCACCACTGACATCATCCTTCGTCTATCTGAAGCAGAACGTATTAGAATAGATCAATAATGAAACGTATCGCCCTCCTCGGCATGCCAAATACTGGCAAATCCACCTTATTTAACAGACTCAGTGGCGCATCTGCTCGCGTAGGAAATTGGCCTGGTATTACGGTAGATTTAATCAGCGCTAAAATTCTGTTAGGTGGTCACATTGCAGAACTGGTCGATTTACCTGGCCTCTATGACTTACACGGCTTTTCTGATGACGAACAGGTCGTCAGACATTTCTTAAGCAACAACCATACAGATCTAGTGATGATTGTTGTTAATAGCACTCAAATTGATAGGCAGCTCTCACTTGCACTTCAAATTAGGGCCCTGGGCATACCCGCCATGCTTCTTCTCAACATGAAAGATGAAGCTAAACGCTCAAGAATTAGTATTAATGTTGAGAGCATGGCCAAACAACTAAAAATGCCAGTTGTACAAATAAGTGCCAAATATGGCGACCAATGCCCAGAGGCATTAAAAATTGCATCTAAATGTATAAATCAATCAGCTGCGCATCAAAGTACTGAAGACATACGTAAATTATTAGCTTCAGATACTGATGTTGAGAAGGAAATGGAGGCGATTGTTAAATCAACTGTCGAGATTCCAGCACAACTCAACGACTTAACAACTGCCCGTATTGATAAAGTTCTACTTCATCCATGGTTGGGATTGCCACTGTTTTTTATAGCCATGTATGCCGTATTTCAGCTTATTTTCACTGCTGGAAAACCGCTTCAAGACGCAGTGACATGGGCCTTAGATTTTATTAGAACAGACTTTATGACCCCAGCACTTGCTAACGCACCGACTTGGTTAAGCGGTCTTTTAGTTGACGGTATCTTCAATGGTCTAGGCACTGTAGCTGCTTTCATTCCTATTATCGTATTGTTCTTCTTAATCATGTCGATTGTTGAAGACAGCGGCTATTTATCACGCGCAGCGTTTTTAATGGATGCCCTAATGTCAAAACTAGGTTTAGATGGTCGGGGATTCGTCATGGTATTGATGGGCTTTGGCTGCAATGTCCCAGCTCTAATGGGTACACGTGTGATGCGTTCCCGCAATATGCGCTTATTAACCATGCTGGTGATCCCCCTATCATTGTGCTCAGCACGCTTACAGGTGTTCCTCTTCATGGCAGCAACTCTGTTTACTGCTCAACAGGCGCCAATTGTGCTGTTCTCACTTTACTTAGTCAGTTTTGCAACAATTTTTATCACTGCTTTATTATTTAAGAATCAATACACAAACACCGAACCGTTTATTCTTGAACTACCTCCCTACCGTTTTCCAACCCTACGCCAAATATGGCTTAGAGGCTGGCAAGAAATTAGTCACTTTCTAAGTAGAGCGACTAAATTCATTATTATCGGTGTGGTACTTGTGTGGGCACTGACACATTTTCCTATGGATGTTCCGCCAGCAAGAAGTGGAACGTGGGCGGGTAAAATTGGCGCACTATTTTCAGGGCTTTTAGATCCAATAGGAATAGACAATCAGCTAGCCATTGCCCTTATTTTCGGCTTTGTCGCAAAAGAAATTGTGATTGGCTCACTAGCCGTCATTTATGGTTTACAAGGCGATGCACTAATGCAAGCCATGGCGCATCAATTAGATTGGGTTCAAGGAATGAGCTTTATGCTATTTACTTTGATTTATACGCCATGCCTTTCAACTATTGCAACTCTCAAAAATGAATCAAAAAGCTCGATGTTCGCAGCTATGTCAATTGCTTGGTCACTCATACTCGCTTGGGTTGTCAGCTTCGTGTTTTATCAAACTGCGAGATTCTTTGGCTTATAAAACCAGCTTAAGTGCGAAAGATGAAATAAACCGCGCCTAACAAACACATCCCTGCCCATAGAAAATCAAGTTTCAGCGGTTGATGCATATAAAAAATAGCAAATGGTAAAAATACTGATAGCGTAATAACTTCTTGCAAGAGCTTTAGCTGGGACAATGACAAAGCTGAGTAGCCAATACGATTGGCAGGCACTTGAAGCATGTATTCAAACAACGCGATACCCCAACTTAAAAACGCAGCAAAATACCAAGGCTTATCA
>JBEIDM010000012.1:0-14884 GCA_040383445.1 Candidatus Methylopumilus sp.
CCTGGTATAAATCTTCTTCTGTCAGGCCAAATTGACCTAATAAAAACGCCGTCATTTCAGGTGGACAATTATCAGCGACTTCTAAACGGACACCATCACCGAATTGACGATGCGACAACTCACCCTGCAGCGCAATCCGCAAATCTTTAGCGTCTTCATCATCTAAAGATAATTCGGTATCACGCGTCACCCTAAACTGATAACAGCCCTTAACAGTCATTCCTGAAAACAACTCGTGCACATGGGCATGCAAAATAGAAGAAAGAAACACAAACCCGTTCTCACAACCGGCAATATGAGCTGGGAGCTTAATCACTCGCGGCAATGCACGCGGCGCTTGAACAATAGCAACGCCTGAGTTTCGTCCAAAGGCATCTTTACCTTCAAGCTCTACAGCGAAATTTAAACTTTTATTTAAAACACGAGGAAAAGGATGCGCTGGATCCAAGCCTATCGGGGTCAAAATTGGCATTAGCTCTCGAAAGAAATATTCCGAAATCCACTGCCGCTGTTCATCAGACCAACTTCCACGACGAAGAAAATTAATATTTTCTTGCGCTAATTTTGGCAAAACCACTTCATTTAGAATCTTGTATTGATGTGCTATCAAGGTATGTGCTTGAGCACTGACGCGCTCAAAAACTTGCTTAGGGCTTAAGCCGTCTGGCCCTGAATTCGTATCTTTTAGCCGAATCTGATGCTTGACACCAGCAACACGAACCTCAAAAAATTCATCCATATTGCTGCTAAAAATACACAAGAATTTCAAACGCTCCAGGAGTGGAACACGATCATCTTCAGCTTGCGCTAGAACACGTTGATTAAAAGCTAATAAACCCAATTCACGATTAACAAAATATTCTGGATTCAATTTGTGATTTGCCGACAAAATAATTCACCACTCTAGTCTTGAAATATTACGTTTAGATGACATACATCTATTTATTGACATCACTTCATCATACGACATATTTGAGTTGGCACATGATAAAAAACCAGATTAGTTATTTTTATGATGGACTTTTAAAGATTGAGTCAAAGCCAACCACTGACTTTTATGTTTGCTTGATTTTGATGCGGGCATATCAAAAATGCTAAAGCCAGTTTCAGCAGATTCTTTATAAATTTGAGCATCCGATAAATGTGCTGTTACGGGGAAGCCTGCCTCATCCAAATACTTTTCAAGCATTGCAGCAGATTTAGTTCTTGCATCAATCCGCATCCCCACCATCAATACAAAAGTCTTACTCTTACGAATAGACTTTTCAGCCCTTAATACATCAAGAAATTTTTCAGTGGCTACAATATCAAATACTGATGATTGAATTGGAACAATGATCCAATCCGCTGCTTTGACTGAATCTTTTAATTTTTCACCACGCAGGCCTGCAGGTGAATCAATAATGTTGATATCCGCACTTAAGCTAATTAAATGATCGCCTCGGCCATTTAAAGCATTCACAAAAGGAAGCCTTACAGGTCGGGTTGCAAGCCACTTAAGTGCTGACTTTTGCCTATCCATATCAGACAAAACAACATGCCACCCAAGCCCAGCAAAATATCCAGCCAAATTAGTTGCTAAGGTTGTCTTTCCACTGCCGCCCTTAGGATTGGCGACAAGCAAAGTTTTCATTGATTTGTAGGTTTTTTAACCACATTATTAACAACAGGCGTTTTTACTGCCGCTGGTTTTACTGAAACTGGTTTAGCTGAAACCTTAGTCACTACTGCTTTTTTTACTGCAGGTTTCTTCGCCTCGGTTTTTTTAGCCAGCTTAGCTTGCTCAACTGCCGCCTTCTTAGCTGCCTTTGCTTGATCAGCAGCAAGTTTCTTTGCTAACTTTTCCTGAAGTGCGGATGCTTTTTCAGCGGCTTTGATTTGCGCCTTTTGAGACTTAGCTTTTAAATCAGCCATAATTGAACGCCATTCCTGCAATTGCTCATCTTCTAATTCCAATTGAATTGCAATCGCTTCGTATTTAGTCAACTTTTCTTTTTGCAATCGTTTAGGCAGTTTTCCAACCATACGAGAAAGAAGACGCTCTTGCTCATCAATATCTAATTTCTGTGCTCTTTCTAAATAACTTACATTTGCTGTTTTCATTGTTAACTCCCTAGTTAAACTTTTTTAAAATCCCAAATACTTTAACGCTTTAGTCAACATCCGTGTGTTACATATTTATGACAAATTAATGACAACATAAGAGCGCGATAATACTTGACTAAAGAGTTCGGGTATTATAGAATTTAAGCTGATTTTTAAAGCACTCTATTTCTCTACCTCATTTAGGAAAAATGCTATGCGATTAACCACAAAAGGTCGATTTGCAGTGACTGCAATGCTTGATCTCGCGATTGACGAGTCTGGCAAACCTGTAACGTTAGCCGGCATCAGCGAACGTCAGAGCATTTCTTTATCTTATTTAGAGCAATTATTCAGTCGCTTACGCCGTAGTGGCTTAGTCAAAAGTGTGCGAGGTCCAGGCGGGGGCTACCGCATTGCAAAATCACTTTCAGAAATCTCAGTTTCGGAAATCATCAGTGCCGTGGATGAACTCATTGATGCAACCCAATGTGGTGGCCATGAAAATTGTCGTGATGATCGTCGTTGCATGACACACAACTTATGGTCCAGCCTGAACGTTAAAATTTTAGAGTACTTATCAGGCGTTTCTTTAAATGATTTAGTTGAGGCTCATAAAGCAAGTGGCGACGATGACAAAAAGCCAATTAAATTCAATCCAAGTAAAAGTACAAATGCAGCGAGTTTAGTGGCTTAAATCAGATGCATTCAGATCCTATTTTTCTAGATAATAATGGCACCACCCTTCTTGATCCTAGGGTGTTAGAAGTGATGCTGCCTTATCTATCCAATCAGTACGGAAATGCGACTAGCCGCCACAGCTTTGGGCGTGCTGCACGACAAGCATTAGACCAAGCGCGTGAGCAAGTTGCTGAGGCTTGCGGTGCTCATCCATCACAAGTCATCTTCACTGCAAGCGGAACAGAAGCGGATAATTTTGCAATTGCCGGCATGGCAGGTGATGAACAAAAACAAATTGCGGTTAGTGCAATTGAACACCCTGCAATCACCCGCCCGGCCTTTTCAATGCGTGCTCATGGTCATCGTGTTGGCATTATTGCCGCCGATCAATTTGGCGTGGTCGATAGCTATAGTTTAGAAGTCGCTCTTGAAAAACCGACTAGTCTCATTTCGGTGATGTTAGCAAATAACGAAACTGGCGTGATTCAAAATATTGCTCATTTAGCTGAATTAGCAAAATCCAAAGGTGCCTTGATTCACACAGATGCTGTTCAAGCATTGGGTAAAATCCCAGTAAACTTTGACGCACTTGGCGTGAACGCGATGACAGTCTCATCACATAAGATTAATGGTCCGCAAGGCGCTGGCGCTTTAATTTTAGATAAGCGCTTAGACATCAAGCCGCTATTACATGGTGGCGGCCAAGAACGTGGCTTACGCAGTGGAACAGAAAACGTAGCTGCAATCGTTGGTTTTGGCGCAGCATGTGCCCTAATAAAGAATGAAATGCAAAATCGTGCAAAGATTACCCAAGAATTACGTGACACATTAGAAACAAACCTCAAATCTTTAGGTGCATCTATTTTTGGTGATAAAGCAGCGCGATTGCCAAACACTAGCTTTTTCGCTTTCAACCAGATTGAAGGCGAGACTTTAGTTATGGCGTTAGATCGTAAAGGCTTTGCCGTTGCCAGTGGCTCTGCTTGTTCTAGCGACAGCACAGAACCTAGCCACGTGCTAATGTCCATGGGTGTAGCTCCGGATTTAGCTCGAGGTGCAGTACGCGTAAGCTTTGGTGCAAACAACACTCACGAACAACTTAATACTTTTTTAGGTGTCATAAAAAATGAAGTAAGTCGTTTACGTGAACTAACAGCAGTGACTTTTTAATATTTAGAAACTAAAGTCTTAACAGGAAAAATATGACCGTTCATACCCCAATCTATCTTGATTACTCAGCGACCACACCAGTGGATCCTCGCGTTGCAGAAAAAATGATTCCGTACATTACGGAGCATTTTGGTAATCCAGCTTCACGTAGCCATCCTTTTGGCTGGACTGCTGAACAAGCAGTAGAAGAAGCACGTGATGAAGTTGCTAAATTAGTGAACGCAGATCCGCGTGAAATTGTTTGGACTTCTGGTGCTACAGAATCAAATAATCTTGCAATTAAAGGTGCTGCTAATTTTTATAGTGCCAGCAAGGGAAAACACATCATCACTGTGCAAACTGAACATAAAGCTGTGATTGATGCATTCCGTGAACTTGAGCGTCAAGGTTTTACTGCAACATATTTAGCACCAGAACCTAATGGCTTGGTTGACATTGAAAAGTTCAAGGCCGCTATTCAACCGGATACCGTTTTGGCATCAGTGATGTTTGTAAACAATGAAATCGGTGTGATTCAAGACATCACCGCAATTGGAAACATCTGTCGTGAAAACAACATTATTTTTCATGTGGATGCTGCGCAAGCCACAGGTAAGGTCGATATCGATTTAGAAAAACTACCTGTTGATTTAATGAGCTTTTGTGCTCACAAAACATACGGACCTAAAGGCATTGGTGCACTTTATGTTAGACGTAAACCGCGTATCCGTATCGAAGCGCAAATGCATGGCGGCGGTCATGAACGTGGTATGCGTTCAGGCACATTACCTACTCATCAAATTGTTGGTATGGGCGAAGCCTTCCGTATTGCACGATTAGAAATGAAAGCTGAAAACTTGCAAGTGCGCCGCCTACGCGACCGCTTGCTTTCAGGACTAGAAGAAATCGATGAAGTATATGTCAATGGCGACATGGATCATCGAGTACCGCATAACCTCAACATCAGCTTTAACTTTGTTGAAGGTGAGTCATTGATTATGGCAGTAAAGGATATCGCCGTTTCTAGTGGTTCAGCTTGCACATCTGCCAGCCTAGAGCCTAGTTATGTGCTTCGCGCATTAGGTCGTTCAGATGAGCTTGCACACAGCTCTATTCGCTTCTCAATTGGTCGCTTCACTACAGAAGAAGATGTGGACTATACGATTGCGCTAATGAAAAGCAAAATTGGTAAATTGCGTGAATTATCTCCACTTTGGGAGATGCATTTAGACGGTATTGATTTAAGTAAAGTTGAGTGGGCTGCCCACTAATTTAAGGAGTATCAAAATGGCATATTCAGATAAAGTTTTAGATCATTACGAAAACCCAAGAAACGTTGGCACTTTAGATAAAAATGACCCTCATGTTGGCACTGGTATGGTTGGAGCCCCAGCTTGCGGTGACGTCATGAAGCTACAAATCAAAGTCAACGATAGTGGGATTATTGAAGATGCGAAATTCAAAACTTATGGTTGCGGATCTGCAATTGCTTCAAGCTCATTAGTTACAGAATGGCTAAAAGGTAAAACATTGGACCAAGCAGCTGAAATTAAGAACTCAGCCATTGCAGAAGAGCTTGCTTTACCTCCAGTTAAGATTCACTGCTCAGTGTTAGCAGAGGATGCCATCAAAGCTGCTGTTGCTGACTTAAAATCAAAACAACCTGCTTAATTAAGGCACATTAGATTTATGGCAATTACACTCACAGAAGCTGCAGCGCAACGCGTTGAAAAATTCTTAGATAACCGTGGCAAAGGCGTTGGCCTGCGCCTTGGCGTTAAAACCACAGGTTGTTCAGGTATGGCTTACACATTAGAGTTTGTTGATGAGATGCAACCAGAAGACACTTCATTTGAAAGTCATGGCGTTAAAGTCATCGTTGATCCTAAAAGCTTGGTTTACATCGACGGTACAGAATTGGACTTTACAAAAGAAGGCTTAAATGAAGGCTTTAAATTCAACAATCCTAACGTCAAAGACGAATGCGGATGTGGTGAAAGCTTTACCGTTTAAGTGGCTTTATGGATTTGCTTCAAAAAAACCACTTTGAATTATTAGATTTACCTACTCAATTTGAAGTGGATTTTAATTTACTAGATCAGCATTACCGCAAACTCCAAAACGAAGTACATCCAGACCGTTTTGTGACTGCACCGGCGAACGAACGCATGCAGTCGATGCAAGTTGCCACACAGGCTAACGAAGCTTATCAAACCCTCAAAAACACTACTGCACGCGCCCGCTATTTATTGCAACTGCAAGGCGTTGAAACCCTTGAGGAAAGTAATACAGAGATGCCTTCTGATTTTCTGATGCTACAAATGGAATGGCGTGAAACAATCGAAGATGCCATTTCAAACAAAGATGTTGGCTCCTTAGATTCTTTGCTCACTGAAATCAAACAGAATGCAAAACAGCTGGCAATCCAGCTCAAGCAATACTTTGATGATAAAGCTTATGCTTTAGCTAGTGAAATCGTTAGAAAACTTAGCTTTATTGATAAAATCAGTATTGATATTCATCGCGCAATTGAAACACTAGAAAACTAAACTTTACATGGCATTATTACAAATCGCAGAACCAGGCATGAGTGCCGCCCCTCACCAGCACAAGCTGGCGATAGGCATCGACCTTGGCACGACTAACTCATTAGTGGCCACAATACAAAGCGGCATGAGCACTGTGCTGCAAGATGAAGATGGCCACGCACTCTTGCCCTCAGTTGTTCAGTATTTACCTAACGACAATGTCATCGTGGGGCATGCAGCCCAATCTTCTCAAAGCGCAGATCCCAAAAACACCATCAGTTCAGTTAAGCGCTTCATGGGACGTGGTTTTAACGACATCCCAGATACAACGCACATCCCTTACAAATTCCGGGACACTGGAAGTGGCATGGTACAAATTGAAACATGTGCCGGCATTAAAAGTCCGGTTGAAATCTCAGCTGAAATTCTAAAGACACTTAAAACACGTGCTGAAAAAGCACTAGGTGGCGAACTCACTGGCGCCGTGATTACAGTACCTGCTTATTTTGATGATGCGCAACGCCAAGCAACAAAAGATGCAGCACGTTTAGCCGGACTACATGTTTTACGATTACTCAATGAACCCACTGCGGCCGCAGTTGCTTACGGCTTAGATAATGGTGCAGAAGGTGTTTATGTTATTTATGACCTAGGCGGTGGCACTTTTGATGTTTCAATTTTGCGTCTATCTAAAGGCATCTTTGAAGTTTTAGCAACCAATGGTGATTCAGCTTTAGGCGGCGATGATTTTGACCACCGGATTTTTTGCTGGATACTTGCCGAAGCAAAACTCCCTCCACTAAATCAAGAAGACACACGACTTCTTCTGACAAAGTCACGCGAAGTAAAAGAGTGGCTCAGTGAAAACCACGAGGCTGACGTTACAAGTGTGCTAAGCACAGGAAAATTGATTAACTTAAAACTGAACGCACATAAGCTGGTAGAACTCACAGAAAACTTAGTTACTAAAACGCTTAACCCAACACGCAAAGCTTTGCGTGATGCAGGACTAGATGTGGCAGATATCAAAGGTGTTGTGATGGTTGGTGGCGCAACGCGCATGCCGCAAATACGTCAAGCAGTAGCCAAGTTTTTCGGGCAAGAACCGCTCACCAATTTAGATCCAGACAAAGTCGTTGCCTTAGGCGCTGCTATTCAAGCAAATGTGCTAGCAGGCAATCGTAGTGGAGACGATTTACTTTTACTAGATGTGATTCCGCTTTCCCTTGGCTTAGAAACCATGGGTGGCTTGGTTGAACGTGTCATCCCACGAAATGCAACTTTACCTGTTGCACGTGCACAAGACTTTACAACATTTAAAGATGGCCAAACAGCAATGAGCATTCATGTGCTTCAAGGAGAACGCGAACTTGTTTCAGATTGCCGTTCACTCGCCAAATTTGAGCTACGTGGCATCCCACCAATGGCGGCTGGTGCAGCGCGCATCCGTGTGACATTCCAAGTAGATGCAGATGGTTTACTTTCAGTGTCAGCACGTGAACAATCAAACGGTGTGGTTGCAGACATCGTCGTTAAACCATCATATGGTTTAAGCGAGGATGAAATCACGAACATGCTAAAATCTTCATTTGGAGCTGCCGAACAAGATAAAAAAGCCCGGGCGCTTCGCGAAGTGATTGTCGATGCAGAACGTTTAATTGAAGCAATTTCAGCAGCTTTAGCACAAGACAGCCACTTATTAAACGCTGAAGAAATCAACGCTATTAAGTCGCAAATGCAAGCACTAAAGACCTTAACTGCAAGCAATAACAGCGATGAGATTCACAAGGCTGTCGAGGCACTTAATCAAGCCACAGAATCATTTGCTGCAAAACTAATGGATGCATCGGTTAAACAAGCATTTGCAGGTCAAGATTTAAACAAACTAGAACTATAAAAAGCGACATTAAAATGCCACAAATTATCGTACTCCCTCACGAAGAACTATGCCCTCAAGGCACAGCAATAGAAGTTGCCACGGGCACATCTGTTTGTGATGCGCTGCTAGAAAATGATATCGATATCGACCATGCATGCGATAAGGTATGTGCTTGCACTACATGCCACATAGTTGTGCGCGAAGGCTATCAATCACTTAATCCTGCTGAAGATAACGAAGAGGACCTGCTAGATAAGGCTTGGGGACTAGAACCAAACTCACGCTTGTCTTGCCAAGCCATTGTTGGCAATCAAGACTTGGTTGTTGAGATTCCTAAGTACTCAATCAACATGGCTAAAGAAGGCCATCGCTAGCATTATAAATTAGCTTCTAAAAATACCATTAGCGTCCTAAACACATATTCATCGCTGTTATATTGCCAAAAGCCACCTGATCTAAATCGATTGCTTTTCACAATATCTTCACCTAATAGGTTTTGCCCAGAAACTCTTATATTTAATTTTGGGTTAATTTTATAAAGCCAATATGCATCTAATAAAGCACGTGATCGAGTAAAAGCGGATTGCTCACCTGGAATCACAGTTTCACTTCTGCCAGACATTTGTAAATTCATACCAAAACTAGATTGAAACTTTGGTAACTTCTGATCAAAGCCCAACGACCATATATAGTGTGGCGTGTCACGTGCCATTCTTTTTTTTCCTAAACGCTCATCATCTACTCTGGCCTCAGGTAAAGTTAAATGCGTTCTTAAGGTTCCGCCTGACCACGCCCAATGATCCGTATTGATTTTGCCATCTAGTTCTAATCCCCAATGAATCGCATCCCCTTCGTTGTATGGTCGATCTACCCATCGAGGATCCGTCTCACCAATAATGCCCACTCTCTCAACTCTCCGCTCCGTAAAGTCTTGTGTACTTCTGAAATAAGCATTAGCAGAAAGCACACCCGCTTGTTGGGCTAAATAACGTTCCACTGCCAACTCAAAATTCACACTTTTTTCAGGCTTCAAATTTGGATTGCCACGTTGATCTGCATCTAAAGGATTATTCAAACCAAAGCTTCGACTAGTTGCTGCACTAATCTCATTAATTTTTGGCATTTTTAATCCAGCACCCAAGGATGTTCTTAATACCCAAGCTTCGTTTGGTTGCCATTTAACTGCAACTGAGGGCAAAAATCGGGAAGTATTTTGCCTCACCTGATCCGAACTCAATGAAACATCCTCATATCTCAAACCGGATGTAAACGTGGTCATAGGGTTAATAGTCCAAGCATCTTGTACCCAAAGTATTTTATTTTGCGTGGCAGAATCAAAGGTGCCGGTTCGAGGTAAAAACCCACCAAAACGTTGCTGATCTGTTCTTTTTAAATCATCAAATTCTGCACTCAATGAAAGATAGTGTTGCCCTATTGGCTGATCCCAACGCACAGCAGCATTCCACTCATCATCGTCACTTTTACTCGACTCAGTAAATCGTGAAGAAGCAGAACCATCCGAAGAAAAAATAGCACGTGTATTATCTGAAGCATTAAATCTTGAGTTGTATGATGCTCTCCCTGAGAGCTTAGACTCACCAAAAAACTTTTCACCATTCAGACGCAATCGTAAATATCGACTA
Organism: Candidatus Methylopumilus sp.; assembly: GCA_040383445.1. GTDB lineage: Bacteria > Pseudomonadota > Gammaproteobacteria > Burkholderiales > Methylophilaceae > Methylopumilus_A. The sequence continues at coordinate 9,963 of JBEIDM010000012.1, forward strand.
AAGCCATCTTCTTCAGAAGTTCTGTAGCCATTATCTGCGAGCACAGGACCGCCGTTTGTTGATAATAAACGTGTTCTACTTTCACGCTCACTAGGTCCAAAGAAAATCATGGGAGCCACGCTCAAGCTATCCCGACCACTTTTCCAATTAAAGGTAGGCATGAATCCGTGATGGCCCATTTCTGAAATCCCTTTCAGATATTCATCTTGAACACTATAAGAACTCATACCTCCAATGTTCGTTCCTTGTTTAAGCGTAGCGTTTTTAACTTCGGCACGACTAAAGTTGAGTGTCACGGGTAGAGACCAAGAAAAATTACCATGACTACCATTTTGGGTCCAAGAAATCTGGGTGTTTGGTTCTTCACCTTTAAAGCCAAAGCCAACTTTTAACTGATCAGGTTGCTTACCTCTTGCTTTATTAAGAACTAAATTAATCGTCAAGGGCGATGAACCGCCAAACTCAGCAGATGCGCCTCTATTAATTTCTACAGACATCAGTTCTGAAGCTGGCAATCGGCTAAGTGCCGCCATACCGCTTATTGATTGCCGTTCACCATCGATCAAAATCTGAATGGAGTCTCTAGACATACCACGCGCCCGTTGGCCACTCCCGCTGATCTCAACGCCCGGCAACTTGTTTAACACCTCAGATACGGTCATCGCACCCATGTTTTCAATATCTTGACGCTGGATAATGACTTTTTGTGTCTCAGCATTTTGCCTTAAGGTCACAGAATCAATAGGTGCAGCAACATCCACCGCTGGAGCTTTGACAGGCGCATCGGCAAATACCAATGTGCTTGCAAGAATGCTCACAAAAATCAAAGAAGTGAAAGTTATTTTTATATTTTTCATAGCGTTCAACTAAGAGCCAGTATATGCCCTATAGTTTCAAATAAAAAAGGGGCTTAAGCCCCTTTTTATCTTTAAATCATTCAAGAAACCATTAATTACAGGTGTGCTGTGTCTGCATAAAACTCTACTTTTCCCGAAGATAAATCATACATGCCACCAATCAAACCAACCTCATGTTTGGCAATCATGTCTTGCAAAATTTCGCTGTCACGTAAAATCGAATTCATTTGCATTTCAACATTAAGTTTAGCCACCTTAGAGACGAAATCCTTATTTCCTGAATTTCGTTCAGCAGACTCCGACTTCTCAAGATCGAGTGCAGGAGTAATCATGTTAATGACATGACTAATATTACCCTCTACAAAATGATCACAAGCAGCTTTAACGGCGCCACATGAACTATGACCAAGTACGACAATAATTTTGCTGCCCAAATACTTAGTACTAAATTCCAAGCTACCAATTGCTTTGTCAGAGGCAATATTGCCTGCTAAACGAACGCTAAAAATATCACCTAGCGCCTGGTCAAATAACATTTCCACAGGGGCCCTAGAGTCACTACAACTCAAGACGCCCGCAAATGGATGCTGTTTATCTTTCGTTAAATGAACTAACTGCTGTAAATCTTTATTAGAGGTAATGTTTTCAGTAAACCGTTGATTACCCTCAACTAAGATATCTAAAGCCTCTCGTGGCGTCATTTTGTCGCGATTAAGTAAAGGGTGCTTATACATAATTTATCCTTATTATTAAATACCTATTGTTTCAACTTCAATTTTCTTAAAACCTGCATGTAATTTAAAGTCAGAAATCACTTCAAGTACATCTCGATCTATAAATGTCGAACCACTTCCGTCAATCACCACTTTGCAGTTTTCTGGCATTTTTTCTAACAATGTAATAATGCTAGCTTTATTAAAAAATGAGACTTGCTGTGCTAATTTAATATGGTGGATTGATTTACCGCCTTTTTCTTTGCTTAAATTTTGACTCATAAAGTGAGAATTTTTATAGCTGTGGTAAAGGGTAAATGCAAGACTAATCACTACACCAATCATGATACCTGTTAACAAATCAGAAAGCAGAATGGCAACCACAGTCACAATGAAAGGTAAGAACTGTTCATAACCCTGCTTGAAGGACTTCACAAACAATTCTACTTTAGCTAATTTATAGCCAACCATAATTAAGATTGCAGCCAAACTTGCCAATGGAATCATATTTAAATATTGTGCAATTGTTATCACACTAATCAGTAAAAATAAGCCATGTAAGATTGCGGATAGCTTAGATTTAGCGCCAAACGTAATATTGGCAGAACTTCTTACAATTACCTGTGTGATGGGAAGCCCACCAATAAGGCCAGAAATCATATTACCTAAGCCTTGCGCTTTTAACTCACGATTAGTCGGTGTCACACGCTTATATGGATCAAGCTTATCTGTTGCCTCAACACATAGCAGGGTCTCAACGCTTGCAATAATCGCCATGACTATCCCAATTTTATAGACATCTGGATTACTTAAAGCAGAAAAATCAGGGAATGAGAAATTTTGAAAAAACTGCGAAAAGTTTTGAGTTACTGGAAGGCGAACTAATTGGTCCGCATCAAGCGAAAAAGGCAAAACGTTTGTTTTAAATAAATTAAAAAATAAAATACCTAAACCTACAACAACAATTGGGCCCTGCAAAATCTGAAAAAGCTTACTTTTCTTGGTTAAATAAACATCCCATAAAATCAGAATTGCCATTGAAACCACAGCAATCAATAAAGCCCCTGGGGTAAGCTTTTCGTAAACAGATAAAATGATTCCCGATACGTTATCGTTGATGACTGAAGGGAGTGTTTCATCACCCTCAAAAGTAGCATCATATCCAACAGCGTGAGGAATTTGTTTAATGATAATGATTAAACCAATGCCAGCCAGCATGCCTTTGATTACTGAAGATGGGAAAAAATAAGCGATAAATCCTGCTTTAGAATAACCGAGAACTAACTGCACAATACCAGCAATAAAAACTGCAACTAAGAAGACTTCCCAACTTCCTAAGGTTTGCAAAGCAGAAAACACAACAACGGCTAGACCTGCTGCGGGACCACTTACACCCAATGCTGATCCACTCACATAACCAACAACAACACCTCCAATAATGCCTGCAATAATGCCCGAGAATAAAGGTGCCCCAGATGCTAGCGCAATTCCTAAACATAATGGCAATGCAACAAAAAATACGATGATGCTTGCTGGTAAATCCTGCTTAATGTTATTCAGCATGTTTAATATTCCATATTTCATAAGCGCTGATTAGAGCGATTTAGTGTGATTATTTTAATTAATTAAAGATAGTTCTTTAATAGCGATTTACATATATTTTAAAAATATTAAATTTTAAAGATATGACGTTATATTAAAGTGACTAAAAAATAAAAGATGTGCCAATTGGCCAATGTTATAATATGCTACCTGACATATATGACAGTTTGATGACATGGCCTCAGAAATTAATTCCGCAGATGAGTTTAGACAGCTTGTGCATCGTGAGCAGCAAAGTGTTTTAAAAGACATTAGCTATGGCAAAATCGCAAGTGCAATCTATCAGCAAGGTGATTTAAAAGAAATTTGCGAGTCAGTACTTGAAACCTTAAGCGATATTTTGAACATCAAGCATAGTGTCGTAGCAATCAGTGAGAATGCATTTTTAACGATTGTTGCTGCCCACGGAAAATCATATCCTGTTGGCGCTCGCGTTCCAAAGATCGCCAGTCTTGCGGATATTTTCAAATCGCCATGTCAGTTTGATATTCAGCTTATACAAACCAAACAGCTATTTATGTTAGGCGATGCCAGTGAAACCCAAGCGTATGCCACGCCACTTGGTGTGGGCGGCAAAATCATTGGAGTTTTGGCATACTGTTCAGCACAAGCCATTTCGGCTGAGCACATTCCTTTCTTGCAAATGAATGCGAGCATACTGAGTCTAAACATCCAAAAAGCAACTGCAAAATCACATAAAGATGACCATAAAATATTGTCGCAAATTACCCCTAGAGAGCGAGAGGTGTTAGCGCTTTTGCCTAAGGGTTATACTAATGCTGAGATTGCAGATATATTGGGGATTGCATCTGGCACTGTTAAAGTTCACATTGAGCATATTTTAAGTAAGCTAGATTTGAAAGACAGAACGCAAGCCGCAGTGAAAGCATCGGAACTTGGACTTTAATGACCTTACACAAGTCCTTTAAACACCTCAAAGGTCATTAAACACAATGACAATATCACCGATATGATTGAGCATTTGAAGCATGCCGATTAACAAAAAACCTTCTCAATATTGGCTAGATGCACCGCTATCAATGAAAGCGTTGATCGTCGTTATTTTGCCATTGAGCGTGATGCTCAGTTCTTTAGCTTATTTATACACCCAAGAACGCAACTCAGCAGAGCTGGAGCAAAAGCTGTTCGTTGCCTTAAAAAATCAACGTAACATTCAATTTATTAGCATTCAACTCAATGAAGCTTCAGTTGCAGTCAGAAACTACCTGCTGACCAAAGATGATGCCTTTATTAAAAAGTTTAGCCAATATGAAACGGATATTCAAAAAACCACCGCTATTCTGGATAGAAACTTAGAAACGCCCTCTCAAAAACAAAACCTCAGCTTAGTAAAACGCAATATCGATCAAAATCTTCAGGCTTTAAAAAGCATGACCGATGACACGTTTAATCATCGAACAGAGGAACTGACTGAGATTTTTCACCAGCAGATTTTGCTTTACCAAACAATTAGAGATCAGCTCAACGAAATGGCGCTTAATCAATCCGCGCTGGTTGAGCAAGATTACGTCAAGATCAACCAAGAACGTCAATACAATCTCAACCTCACTTTGCTTGCTGTGCTGGCTTGTGTATTAGGCGTGATCATTGGCGCCTTAATATTTAGTCTCACCATTGTTAAAAGAATCCGTTTTTTACGTGACAGCGCCTCACATTTAGCTAAAGGTGAGATTATTGATATTGGCACCCAAAGCCATGATGAGCTTGGTGACCTGAGTAACGAACTGAG
>JBEIDM010000013.1:0-14675 GCA_040383445.1 Candidatus Methylopumilus sp.
CGCTGGTGGGGGCGACCACAAGAGCGGGCATGTTAACCAATCCTTTGCGTGATCGTTTTGGTATTGTGTCGCGACTTGAGTTTTACACTTCTGATGAATTGGCCCGTATTGTTTCGCGTTCAGCTGGTTTACTAGAAGTGGATATGCAAGGTGACGGCGCTTTGGAAATTGCTAAACGTTCGCGTGGTACTCCTCGAATAGCTAATCGTTTATTACGTCGTGTGCGTGATTACGCACAAGTAAAATCAGATGGTGTCGTGACTTCTGCAATTGCGGATGCCGCACTCAAAATGCTGGATGTTGATCAGTTGGGTTTTGATGTGATGGACAGAAAATTATTGCTCGCTGTCCTTGAGAAATTTAATGGTGGCCCATTAGGTTTGGATAATCTGGCTGCAGCTATTGGTGAAGAGCGAGATACCATTGAAGATGTATTGGAACCCTATTTAATCCAACAAGGTTATTTAATGCGCACGCCCCGTGGACGTGTGGCTACTCAGCAAGCTTATCAACATTTTGGATTGCCAGTGCCTAAGGCGCTTGCTTCAGGAGATGTGTGGGCAACAGAGGGCGAAAATTGAGTATGCAATTTGAATGGCCTGTGCAGGTTTACTGGGAAGATACAGATGCAGGCGGGGTGGTTTATCACAGTCAATATTTTAATTTTATGGAACGTGCACGTACTGAATGGTTAAGACATTTGGGCTTTATTCAGACTGAAATGCGCGAGACGCTTGGCATTTTATTTGTGGTGCGCCATATTGATATGCATTATAAAAAACCTGCAAAATTCGATGATTCCTTGATAGTGCGTACTTGCTTAATTAACCAAGGGCGTAGTTTTATTACTTTTGAGCAGTCTATTTTACGTGGTGAAGAAATGTTAACTTCAGCTACGGTTAAAGTGGTGTGCATTGATGCAGAAAAATTTAAGCCAGTGAGTATTCCAAAATTAATGTTGCAACGTTTTGAGTGTTAATTAAGTGATTCGCTAGAACTAAAAAATAACGGAGAAATGATGACGGATTTACCAGTAAATGCAGCAGCAGATATGTCTTTAATGACTTTGCTTACAGGTGCTAGTTTGCCTGTGCAATTAGTCATGGCGATTTTATTGATAATCTCTTTAGTTTCTTGGTGGTATATCTTCATTAAAGTCATCACGATTAGTCGTGCGGAGAAAGAGGCTGAAGATTTTGAAAATACTTTTTGGCTGGGCGGTGATTTAAATAAGCTCTACGAAGGTATCACTGCGGGTCGTAATAAGCCGCATGGCATGTCGAGTATTTTTGAAGCGGGATTTAAAGAATTTACACGCTTGAAACGTCAACAAGGTCTCGAAGTGAGTGATGTGATGGAAGGTTCTCGTCGTGCAATGCGCGCGACATTTAACCGAGAAATGGATGATCTTGATTCACACTTGCCTTATTTGGCATCAGTTGGTTCTGTGAGTCCTTATATTGGTTTATTTGGAACGGTATGGGGCATTATGAATGCGTTCCGTGGCTTAGCGAATATGGCACAAGCCACATTGGCGCACGTGGCTCCAGGGATTGCCGAAGCCTTGATTGCGACAGCGATTGGTTTGTTTGCTGCTATTCCTGCTGTGATTGCATATAACCGCTTTTCATCTTCAGTAGATCGCTTGGCCGTTCGTTATGAGAGCTTTATTGAAGAGTTTACTAACATTCTGCAACGTAAGAGTTAAGCATGGCGAGACTTCGTAAACGTCGTGTGATGAACCAAATCAACGTCGTACCTTATATCGACGTAACCTTGGTGTTGCTTGTTATTTTTATGGTCACAGCGCCAATGACGAATCCAGGTGTGGTTGAATTGCCTAAAGTGGGTGCCGAGATTCTTAAGCAACAAACTGCACCTATCGTCATTACTGTCATGGCCAATGGAAAAATTGAATTTCAAGAAAAGCAGTTATCAAGTGATCAATTGCTCTTTGAAATTAAAAAACAGGTTGAAAAAGAACCCGAGCGTGCCTTTGTGATTAGTGCAGACAAGAAAGTGAATTATGAGAAGGTCATTCAAGTGCTAGAACTCTTGAAGAAGTCAGGAGCCAAAGCAGGGCTTTTATTAAATCCTGTAAGTTAATGGGTGATCTTGCATGATTAGGCAGCATGAAAAAACAATGGCATGGCAAGCCGGCGCCTTTACATTTTTGGTGCACGGTATTTTGTTTGCTTTGCTTTTGTTTTCTGTCCATTGGAAGTCTGTGCAGCCGATGAATGTTGCAGAAGTTGAGCTTTGGGATACATTGCCAACGCCTAAGGTTTCAGTTCAGGCCCCACCGCCAGTCATTGAGCCAGAGCCGGTCAAGCCTGTGGAAGAAGTTAAGCCTGAACCTAAGCCCGAGCCGCCGCCAACGCCCGAACCTAAGGCTGAGATTCAAATTAAAAAAGAGGCTGTGAAACCACCGCCAAAAGTAGAAAAGCCTAAAGAGCCAGCCAAGCCTGAAAAGGTGAAGGAAGAACTGAAGCCTAAAGAGATACCTCAAAAAGAAACCAAGGTTGATCCGGATGCACTTAAAAAACTGCAACAAGAAATGTTGGCTGAAGATGCAAAAATGGATAAGCAAGAGCCAGCTAAATCTGCCGGTCCTGCCCCAGTTAAGCCAGCTGCAACCTCACAAGTGGGCGGTGCTAATCAAAATGAAGTTTCGAAGTACGTAGGTTTAATTACAAGTAAGATTAAGCAACATGTGAATAAGCAAGTTTGTGGTTCGGGTAAGCCGGAATTAATTTTTAATATTTCCTTGATGCCGACAGGCGAGGTCATTGGTCATCCTAAACTACTTAAAAGTAGCGGCATGATGGCGTGTGATGATGCTGTTGAGCGTGCCATTTTGGAATCCCAGCCTTTGCCTGTCCCTATGCAAGCAGAGGTGTTTAGTCAGTTTCGTGAGTTGAAACTTAAATTCCGTCCTAATGAAGACGGATAATTTTGTTAAAATTGTAAATAATGAGATCAATCATTCTGACAAAGGTTAATCAATAGACATGATAAAACAACGTTTTTTTATATTGCTATTGATTGCGCTATTCTCTTTGAGTGCCCGCGCTGAACTCACCATTGAAATTATGGGTGGTGCGGCCAATCAAATCCCAATTGCAGTGGTGCCATTTGATGCATCACCTGCTGCTGCCCAACAAAACAGTATTTCCAATATTATTAATGCTGATTTAAAGCGAAGTGGTTTGTTTCGCACATTGGAAACTCGTGGTGTTGCGAGTCAGCCGCATCAAGTTGCGGATGTTAAATATTCTGATTGGCTAGGAATTCAAGCGCAAGCTTTAACGATAGGTTCGGTTGAGCCACTTCCTGGTAATCGGATGAAAGTGGCATTTCGATTATTGGATGTGCTTAAACAAAATCAGTTGTTAGCGATGGAATTCACCATCACACAATCTCAACAGCGTATGACAGCACACAAGATTGCAGACATGATTTATGAGAAGCTGACGGGCGAGAAGGGTGTGTTTGCTACGCGCATTTCTTATGTCAATAAAGCAAATGGCCGTTATTCCTTGGAAGTAGCTGATGCGGATGGGTTTAATCCTCAAACGGTTGTTTCATCAAAAGAGCCTTTAATTTCTCCCTCTTGGTCACCAGACGGGACAAAAATTGCTTATGTTTCTTTTGAAAAGAAAAAACCTGTCATCTTTGTGCAGTCGCTTGTTTCTGGTCAGCGATATGTATTAGCAAATTTTAAAGGTAATAATAGTGCGCCGGCTTGGTCACCCGATGGAACTAAGTTGGCCATCGTTTTAACTTACAGTGCTAATTCGCAGGTTTATACTATTAACGCTGATGGTTCCGGCTTGAAGCAATTGACCTTCAGCAGTGGGATTGATACAGAGCCAGACTGGTCACCAGATGGTGCGTTTGTTTACTTTACTTCTAATCGTGGCGGTGGCCCGCAAATTTATCGTATTCCGTCCAGCGGTGGTGATGCAAAACGCGTCACCTTTGAAGGGGCGTATAATGTGAGTCCACATGTTTCGCCTGATGGTAAATTGCTTACATATGTTAAGCAAGACTCATCAGGATTTAGAGTGGCCATTCAAGATATTGAGACTGGTCAAGTGCAAACGCGTAGTGATACTTCACAAGATGAGTCGCCTAGTTTTGCACCCAATGGCCGAATGATTTTGTATGCAACAAGTGTTGGGGGCAAAGGAACATTAGCTGCTGTTTCAAGTGATGGAAGAGTTAAACAGCGTTTAACAGATGCTGGCGGTGACGTCAGAGAGCCTTCTTGGGGACCTGCTAACTAAAAGTTTTGTGAGTTTTGTATGTTGTTTTTTTAAGGAGAGCGAAAGATGAATAAAAGTTTATTAATGAGTGTGTTACTCGCTAGCGTATTGGCGGCATGTTCAAATAATGCAGTAAAAAACAAGCCAGCTGCACCAGTGGTTGATAGTGCACAGGCTGCACAGGCAGCTGCACAGGCAGCTGCTGAGGCTGAAGCTGCAAGATTGGCTGCAGAAAAAGCGGCTGAGACTGCTGATTTGGCTGCGTTAAAAGATCCAAATAACATTTTGTCAAAACGTAGTGTTTACTTCGATTTCGATAAAGATGAAGTAAAACCTGAATACCGTGCTTTAGTTGATGCACATGCTAAGTTTTTATTGGCACACCCAAAATCTAAAGTTGCTATTCAAGGCAATGCAGATAATCGTGGTTCACGCGAATACAACCTTTCATTGGGTCAACGTCGTTCAGTGGCTGTGAAAAAAGTAATGAATTTGGATGGTGTACAAGAAGCTCAGATTGAAACTGTAAGCTACGGCGAAGAAAAAGCGAATGCTTGTAAAGATGAATCTTGTTTCCAACAAGATCGTCGTGCTGATATCGTCTACGATCACGAGTAATCAATATGCGTAAACTGATTCTTTTGGGTGTTTGTTTTTTAAGCTTCTCGCAATTTACTAAAGCCGCAATCTTTGATGACAAAGAGGCGCGTCAGCAAATTATCGATTTGCAACAAAAAACAGACACTCAGAATCAGTCTGCGTTATCAGCAATATCTGAATTAGAAAAACGTATTTCTGCATTAGAGAATACGATTAAAAGCCAAGGCTTAATGGATTTATTAAGCCAAGTGGAGTTGTTAAATAAAGAATTACGTCATCTGAAAGGTGATTTGGAAGTTGCGCAACATCAGATTGAAGTGACGCAGCAACGCCAAAAAGATTTATATAAAGATACCGACGGACGTTTACACAAATTAGAAACGGCTCCGCCACCAGTTGCACAGCCTGCACCATCTGCTGAGGTTGAAGCGCCGGTTACAGCTCCAGCTCCAGGAGAGGACACTGCTGAAAATAAAGCGCTCGAAGCTGCGCAACTTTTATTGAAAGAATCCAAATTCAAGCCAGCATTCGAGGCTTTTGAGAAATTTCTACAAACCTATCCTAATAGCAAGCTTGCATCTGATGCTTTTTATGGACTCGGTTCAGCGCAGTTCTCACTTAAATATTACAAAGCCGCTTTAGCAACACAGCAAAAGTTGGTGATGCAATTTCCAGAAAGCACTAAGTTAGCAGATGCTAAATTTAGTATCGCAAACTGCCAAATTCAATTGGCTGATATCGATGGTGCCAAAAAAACCTTACGTGATCTCATTGCACAATATCCTGACCATGCTTTAATTCCAAATGCTAAGCGCCGTTTGGCGGTGCTTGATAGCATTAAGAAGTAGCAGTCTGCAGTAATCATGTCTTTACGTATCCACGAAATATTTTATTCATTACAAGGCGAGTCATCGCGTGTTGGCTTGCCGACGGTATTTGTTCGCTTAACTGGCTGCCCTTTGCGTTGTGGTTATTGTGATACTGAATACGCGTTTCATGGCGGTAGCACCCAAAGTTTTGAAGAGATTTTGTCTCAAGTGGCTACGTATCAAACTAAGTTTGTTTGCGTTACCGGTGGTGAGCCACTCGCGCAAAAGGGATGTTTGCAGTTGCTTACGATGTTATGTGATGCAGGCTACAGTGTTTCTATCGAAACGAGTGGTGCAATGGATATTAGTCCAGTTGATAATCGTGTATCAGTGATTATGGATATTAAGACACCAGGCTCAGGTGAAGTGAGTAAAAATCTTTGGTCAAATATTGGACATTTAAAAGCGCAAGATGAAGTTAAATTTGTATTAGTCGATCAGGCTGATTATGTGTGGTCTAAACAAATTTTGAGTGAATATAAAATTTCAGAAAAATGTCCTGTTTTATTCTCGCCTGGCTATCACACATTAAAAGCAGATGATTTGGCGGCTTGGATATTAGAAGATCATTTACCTGTGCGTATGCAGGTTCAGTTACATAAAATTCTTTGGGGCGAAAAGGCTGGGGTTTGAGGCATGAAGAAAGCCGTTGTTTTACTTTCTGGAGGATTAGACTCTGCAACCGTGTTGGCAATCGCTAAAAGCCAAGGGTATGAATGTTATTGTTTGAGTCTTGATTATCATCAGCGACATGTTGCTGAATTAAAAGCGGCTGAGCGAGTTGCTAGCTCACTTGGGGCAGCAGCTCACCGTACTGCGCAATTAGATTTATCTATGTTTGGTGGATCGGCACTGACCGACAATAATATTGATGTGCCAGAAGCGCCTACAGACGGCATTCCCGTTACCTATGTGCCGGCCCGAAATACAATTATGTTGTCATTGGCTTTGGCTTGGGCAGAAACATTAGGTGCGCAAGATATTTTTATTGGCGTGAATGCATTAGATTATTCAGGCTATCCTGATTGTCGTCAGGAATATGTGTCTGCCTTTCAGCGGATGGCAAATTTAGCCACTAAAAGTGCGGTTGAAGGTAAAACGATTACCGTACATGCCCCGCTGATTGATATGACTAAGGCTGAAATTATTAAGTGCGGGCATGCTTTGAATTTTGACTATGGGATGACAGTCTCTTGTTATCAGGCTGACAGTGAGGGTCGCGCTTGTGGCTTATGTGATTCTTGTCGGTTCCGTAAAGAAGGCTTTGCTAATGCTGGTTTGCAAGATCCGACGCACTATCAATCTAGAGTATAAAGCCCTTATTGATAGCATTTTTTTTGAATGCGCAGATTTACCTTGCCAAACTATTCGAAAATAACGTAAAATCCGCCCCTTTCTGTAAAAACGATTAGAGAACAAAATATTATGGTAATCATTCGACTAGCCCGCGGTGGCGCGAAGAAGACCCCTTTCTACAGCGTAGTAGTTGCAGATTCACGTAATCGTCGCGACGGCCGCTTTATTGAGCGTGTTGGCTTCTACAACCCTTTAGCTAAAGAAGGTCAAGAAGGTCTTCGCTTAGATACAGCACGTATCAGTCATTGGCAAAGCAATGGCGCGCAATTATCTGATTGCGTAGCTCGCTTGGTTAAAGACAATGCTAAAGGCCCGGAATTCATGGCTGCTAAGAAAGCTAAAGACGCGGCTAAAGTTGCAAATGCAAAAGCTGCTGCTGAAGCAAAACTTGCAGCTGCTGCTAAAGAAGCTGCTGCCGCTAAACAAGCTGAAGAAGCTGCTGCTGCAAAAGAGGCTGCTGAAGCCGCTGCAGCTGCGCCAGCTGAAGAAGAAGCTGCACCAGTTGAAGAAGTTGCTGCTGAAGAAGCGGCTCCTGAGGCAACTGACGCTGAGTAATGCTCTGTGCTGGCACTGCCAGCACTTAGTTAACTTGTCGTAAGCTAATCTGTGAGCAATATGGTAGTCATGGGGCGCATCGTCGCCCCTTATGGCATTTTTGGATGGCTAAAAGTGCAAACCAGCACCGAGTCTATCGATAGCCTTTTTGACTACCCGGATTGGTGGTTGGGACGTGAAGACAACTCAACCCAGCCTGGCATTAAAAATTCGCCTTGGCAGAAATACACCGTTGAAACAGCTAAAGTACATAACGATACTTTGCTGGTGAAGTTAAAGGGTGTGAATGATAGGGATGCTGCATTAGCTTTGAAGAGTAAGCATGTGGCTGTGCCGCGTGAAGAGTTTCCAGAAGCGGATGAAGGCGAGTACTACTGGTCAGATTTAATTGGATTAAATGTGACTAACCAACAAGGCGTTGTTCTTGGACTGGTGAGTGATGTTTTTGAAACGGGTGCCAATGACGTGATTGTCATTAAAGACCCGAAAGATAGTAAAGAGCGTTTGCTTCCTTTTGTGGATCAAACGATTTTAGATGTAAACATTGCTGATAAAACAATGTTGGTAGATTGGCCAACCGAGTGGGATGAGTAAGTGGCGCAAGCGATTCAGTTTGATGTAGTCACTTTGTTTCCACCGATGTTCGATGCGATTAGCCAACATGGCATTACCGCGAGAGCGTTACAGAATAAGCTTTATGAATTGTCTTTATGGAATCCTCGAGATTACACCACAGACAATCACCGTACGGTAGACGATAGACCTTACGGCGGCGGCCCAGGCATGGTAATGCTGGCGGAGCCACTAGAGCAAGCAATACAAGCCGCTAAAGCAAGACAAGTGGCAACAGGCGTGATAAAGCCTAAGGTGATTCATATGTCGCCAAGTGGCAAGCCGCTGACACATGAAATTGTCATGGATTTAGTGGCTGAGCAAGGCTTAGTAATATTAGCAAGTCGATATGAAGGTGTAGATCAGCGATTGTTAGATCGTATGGTCGATGCAGAATATTCGTTAGGCGATTATGTGTTGTCTGGGGGTGAGTTGCCCGCCATGGTGTTGATGGATGCAATTGTAAGGCAATTGCCAGGCGCATTAGGTGATGCTGATTCTGCGATAGAAGATTCATTCGTAGATGGTTTGTTAGATTGTCCGCATTACACGCGGCCGGAAGAATATTTAGGTGTGAAGGTGCCGGAAGTGTTGAGTTCTGGCAATCACGCGAAGATTAAGCAGTGGCGTTTAAAAATGTCATTGAAAAGAACTCGGGATCAACGTCCCGATTTATTGGCCGTAAGGTCGTTGTCAAAAGAGGAATCTCGGCTGCTAGAAGAGCTTGATTTTGAGCTTAAAAACAAGCAGGAACAAGATTCGCATAACTAGAAGGAGCACGAAAGTGGCAAATATTATTGAAATGTTAGAAAAGGAAGAGATTGCGCGTTTAGGCAAAACAATTCCTAGCTTTGCACCAGGCGACACAGTAGTTGTTGGTGTGAACGTTGTTGAAGGTACACGTAAACGTGTGCAGGCTTACGAAGGTGTTGTGATTGCAATTCGCAACCGTGGCCTAAATTCTTCATTCATCGTACGTAAAATTTCATCAGGTGAAGGCGTGGAACGTACATTCCAAACTTACTCACCATTGATTGCAAGCATCGAAGTTAAACGTCGTGGTGATGTTCGCCGCAGCAAACTTTACTACTTGCGTGAGCGTTCAGGTAAGTCTGCACGTATTAAAGAGAAATTACAAGCACGTGACCGTGAGGTTATGGCGCCAGCAGCAGAGTAAAATTGCTGTGAAATAATAAGCCCTAGATTTTGGTCTAGGGCTTTTTTATTGTCTGAAATATATAAAATTGGGCTAATATAAAACCCATGGTTAAGCCTAGTTCTCAGCAAGATAGTGTCGTGATTAATGTCCCATTTGGTGCAGTTGGTATGCATATTCAAAATGACTATGTTGTTGGTATTGACTTGTTCCCAGCTTCACAACAGGTACGTGAAGCGACTAGCCAATTTGGACAATACCTAGCACATCAGATTAGCCAGTATTTTCAACAGGCGAATTCAAAGTTGGATATTCCTTATGCGTTAGCCGGAACCCCATTCCAGAAGCGTGTTTGGGGTGCCATCTCAAATATTCCTGCTGGCCAAGTGCTCACTTATTCTGAATTGGCTCAGAGAGTTGGTTTTGGGCCTCGTGCAGTTGCAAATGCTTGCGGTGCAAATAAAATCCCATTGTTAGTTCCCTGCCATCGTGTTGTTGCCAAAAAAGGCTTGGGTGGATTTATGCAGGGCATTGAGGGTGGTCTAAAAATTAAAGAATGGCTGTTGGCACATGAATCAAAATAACCAGGGCACCCAAGAAGATCAGGCCATCCAAAAAAATCAGGCCATCTTGGATGAGTTTATTGATCGAATTTGGCTTGAAGAAGGCCTTGCCCGCAATACTTTAGATAGTTATCGCCAAGATCTCAGTCAATTCGCCATATGGCTAGAAAAGGACGCTAGTAAAGATTTATTAGAGGCTGAACAGTTCGATATTCAGCGCTATCTCGCATTCAAATTTCCTATTAGCAAACCAAGAAGCGTGAGTCGTTTAATTGCAAGCCTTAGAAGGCTCTATCGATTCTCTTTGCGCGAAAACAGAATTGCAGTTGATCCTACATTGCAGATTGAATCGCCTAAATTGCCACGATCATTACCTAAAAGCTTAAGTGAAGATGATGTCGTTGCGCTATTAAATGCCCCCAATTTAAATGACTCTATCGGTCTGCGTGATCGAGCGATGCTGGAAATTCTGTATGCCAGCGGGTTACGTGTTTCTGAGTTGGTTGAGCTTAAAGTGACGGAAGTCAGTTTGAGTGAAGGCGTAGTTAGGGTGACTGGTAAAGGCAGTAAGACGCGGTTGGTCCCCATGGGTGAGGTGGCAGTAGACTGGATATCGCGTTATCTGAATGAGGCGCGGCCAGCGATTTTAGAGAAAAGATTAAGTGATAGTTTGTTTGTGACACAGCGCGGCAGCAGTATGACGCGTCAGGCTTTTTGGTATTTGATTAAACGTTACGCTTTGCTTGCAGGCATTCATAAACCAATGTCACCGCATGTATTGCGGCATGCGTTTGCGACACATTTGTTAAATCATGGAGCAGATTTGCGCGTGGTACAGATGCTGTTAGGACATTCTGATATTTCAACTACTCAAATTTATACCCATGTTGCCCGTGAACGTTTAAAACAGCTCCATACGGCACATCACCCAAGGGGTTAATTTTAGGTCTTTGTGCCACGTTCGATAATGACACCCAGTGCTTTTACGCCGGGCAAAATTCCAGGTTTTGCAACTTTGATTTTGATCCATGGCATCCCAAAGTCAGCCATAACCATTTGGCATAAATCTTCGGCGAGTGCCTCGACTAATTGAAATGATTTTGTTGTGAGTCGTTCGCGAATTTTAGCGACGACTGTACCGTAATCGATGGTGTCATCAATTTGATCTGTTTTACAGCTATTGCTGTTTGGCATGGCGATTTCGATATCAAGCACTATCGTTTGTGCAACCATACGCTCCCAAGCTGGGACGCCTAATTTAGTTTGCACTTTAACTTCGTTTAAAAAAATAATGTCCATGCGACGACTTGGCCTATATGGTTTAGAATTGAACTTTTAGATTTTAGAGCATCTCGTCATGAATGAGTTAGGATTTATTCCGGTCAGTCCAGTCGCAATCATTCAAATTGTTGCCGCATATTTATTGGGCTCCATTGCCTTTGGAATTGTTGTCAGTAAATTATTTAAATTGCCAGACCCAAGAACTGTTGGCTCTGGCAATCCTGGTGCAACCAATGTATTGCGTAGTGGTAAAAAATCAGCGGCAGCGTTGACGCTTCTCGGTGATGCATTTAAAGGATGGTTTCCTGTTTGGTTGGTGATGCAACCCGATGGCGGTGTCATGTGGATTACGAGTGCGGTTGCGATTGCTGTATTTTTAGGCCACTTATATCCTGTGTTTCATAAATTCAAAGGCGGTAAAGGGGTAGCAACTGCTTTGGGTGTGATGTTGGCTATTTCACCTAGTCTGGCTTTGGCCGCCTTGCTAACGTGGTTGCTAATATTTGTGCTAACTAAAATTTCTTCATTATCCGCGATTGTGGCTGCGATGATGGCACCTGTTTATGCATGGTATCTTTTAGATGATGCCTATCATAATTTTGAAATGGTCGTGGTTTTTGTGAGCATCATGTTGGTGTGGCGTCATCGAAGCAATATCCAGAAATTACTCAATGGAACAGAGGCTGGTTTCGGCAAGAAAAAGCACTAACTAGCTTGTATAAGGTGTTTGAAGTTCCGCTAAATCCCAGCGTGGCCTGACGGTAAAGTTATTATTGTTACTTTGTGGAGCCATGGCTTTTAATCTTAAGGCCCCAGCGAATGCAATCATTGCGCCATTGTCAGTACAGAACTCAAGCCGCGGGTAATGCACATGACATAGTTTGCGCTTAGTGGCGTAATTAAGTTGTTCTCGTAGGCGCTTATTAGCGCCAACGCCACCAGAAACAATAAGCTGATCCATGCCTGTTTCACGCAGTGCGTTCATACATTTAACGGTTAGTATTTCAGTTACCGCCTCTTGAAACTCGTAAGCAATATCTGCTTTAGTCTGCAAATCACTATCGTTATTATTTGCTAAGGTCAGTACGGCTGTTTTTAAGCCGCTAAAGCTAAAGTTTAAATCTCCGCTGTTCAGCATGGGGCGGGGTAATTTGAAACGGCCTTTTTCCCCTTGGCTGGCTAGTTTTGCAACAGCAGGGCCGCCTGGATAACCTAAGCCGAGCAGCTTTGCTGTTTTATCAAATGCCTCACCTGCCGCGTCATCAAGAGTGTCACCAAGCAATTCGTATTCGCCTATACCAGTGACTTTCATGAGTTGAGTGTGTCCACCCGAAACTAAAAGTGCAACAAATGGAAAAGCAGGTGGGTTTTCTTCTAATAATGGCGCTAGTAAATGACCCTCTAGGTGATGAACGCCGATTGTTGGAATATTTAATGTGAATGCTAAGGCTTCAGCAATGCTGGTGCCAACGAGCAGTGCGCCTGCCAAGCCGGGGCCTTGTGTATAAGCAATGCCATCGATGTCTTTTAAACTTAAGTTTGCTTGATCTAGTACTATTTGCGTAAGTGGCAGTGCGCGGCGAATATGATCCCGTGAAGCAAGTTCAGGTACCACACCGCCATATTCTGAGTGCATTTCAATTTGTGAATGCAAAGCATGAGCGAGTAAGCCGCGTTCAGTGTCGTAGAGTGCGATACCAGTCTCATCGCAAGAAGATTCAAAGCCTAAAACAATCATGTGGGGTTCTTGAAATTTTTAAAATAGCGTTATTAAAGTAATGAATGCTACATTAGAACAATATGTTTCATCACATAATCATTGATAATTTGTAGCTGACCCGATAGAATAGCAAACTTTTCCGCAATTTCTACCGAAAAATTTAATTGTAAAGAGAGATTTATGTCTAGTGTACGTGTTAAAGAAAATGAGCCGTTTGACGTAGCGCTTCGTCGCTTCAAACGCATTATTGAAAAAACTGGTTTGTTGACAGACTTGCGCGCTCGCGAGTTTTACGAGAAGCCAACATGGGAACGTAAACGTAAAGCTGCTGCAGCTGTTAAACGTCACTATCGTCGTATTCGTAACCAAACTTTAGCTCCAAAACTTTACTAGTTTCTAGTAAAAAGAATTTCGAGGTTTTGCAGTGTCATTAAAAGCGCGTATTTCTGAAGATATGAAAAACGCAATGCGTGCTAAAGATAGTGCGCGTTTAGGCGCAATTCGTTTGTTGCAATCCGCAATTAAGCAACGTGAAGTGGATGAACGTATCGAATTGGATGACATGCAAGTCGTTGAGGCAATCGAAAAGATGCTGAAACAACGTCGTGATTCTATTTCTCAATATGAAGCGGCTAATCGGCATGATTTAGCAGATGTTGAGAAGTTTGAAGTAGGTGTGTTACAAGAGTATTTGCCTCAAGCGCTGACTGATGAAGAAGTGGATGTCATTTTGACGCAAGTCATTACTGAAACTGGCGCAGTGGGGATTAAAGATATGAGTAAAGTCATGGCAGGCATTAAGCCTCTGGTAGTAGGTCGCGCTGACATGGCTAAAATCTCAGGCCTTATTAAATCAAGGCTCGGCAGTTAAATTTTTGCAAAGTAGTGATCACTAGAAACGATAAAGGAGCTCGCGGCTCCTTTTTTGTTTTAATTGACCAAGCGATAATGCTGGTCAAGACCTTTAGGGCATAGGTTGCAGAATATGATTCCAGAAAGTTTTATTCAGGAACTCATTAATCGCGTTGATATTATCGATGTGATTGATAAAAGCGTGCCGCTCAAAAAAGCTGGTGCGAATTATTCTGCGTGTTGCCCATTCCATAACGAAAAGTCTCCATCATTTACTGTCAGTCCAAGTAAGCAGTTTTATCATTGCTTTGGTTGCGGTGCGCATGGCACGGCAATTGGTTTCTTGATGGAATATCAAGGTTTAAGTTTTGTTGAGGCGGTGCAAGAACTAGCGAAAATGGTTGGGATGATAGTCCCACAAGAAACGCGTGATCCAGAAAAGCCTCAGCAAAAAGCTATTCCAGGCATGCAAGAAGCGTTGCAGGCCGCGTTGAATTATTATCGCGCTGAACTTAAGAAGTCTCAGCGTGCAATCGATTATTTAAAAGGTCGTGGCTTAAGCGGTAAGGTTGCTGCCCAATTTCAAATGGGTTATGCCCCGGCCGGCTGGCAAAATCTGCAGTCTGTATTTTCGCAATATGACAGTGAAATTTTGTCTACCATTGGGTTAGTGGTTGAAAATGAGCAGGGTAAACGTTACGACCGCTTCCGTGATCGCATTATGTTTCCAATTCACGATCAAAAGGGACAGGTCATTGGCTTTGGCGGCCGCGTGATTAACACTGTAAACATGACACACATAAGGCGCGCTAGTCTCTTGAGCTATTATCAATACTCCAGGTA